>JAITWN010000220.1 GCA_031285245.1 Chromatiales bacterium
AAGAAGAGATGGCAAGCATCAATGTTGAAGCGGCTGCACGGGAAATCAGCGCGCGCTTTTTGTCGATGAAGTAACTGCTCTTGCAAGCCGGTGTCGGGTGTGTCTCGCAACGCGACACACCCGGCACCGGCGCCACTACTGACCTATCCCAACTTCAACACGCCGCGCGCGACCATCGCTCACTTCTTCTACAGCCGGACTGAAGAGCAAAAGAAATTCGTGATGTGGTTAGGCCCGTGCTGGGGGTGAGAGTAGTGACGCTTCGTCAGCCAAAAACACCCATGCGCCACAACACACTCTCAACCTCAAGCTGACGCAAACAGTGGTAATGCCCAAGCGGGCATTGGCGCTCAAAACATGGGCTGCATTCGAGGCCGAGGTACATCACTTCAGCGCGATCGCTGAGTGGTGGTGTGTAGCTCGGGGTTGATGAGCCGTAGAGCGCGAGAATGCGGCGACCGGTTGCAGCCGCGACATGCATCAAACCGGAATCGTTGGTCACCGCCCATTCGGTAAGCGCGATTAGATCTATGGCGTCTTCGAGGCGGGTGCGGCCCGATAGATCGATGATGTCTGCCGCGAAATCCGCGCCGGCGAGACGTGCGATTTCAGCGCAGATCGCTGCGTCTTTTTCTGAACCAAAGAGCCACACCCTGCGACCGCGCTCGATCAACGCACGCGCAAGTGCAGCGAAATGTTCCGGCGGCCAGCGTTTGGCGGGGCCATATTCCGCGCCCGGCATGAAGCCGATCACTGGTCGACTCACATCGAGCGCGAGCTCGGCAAGCAAACGCCGCTGATTATCTGCATCGATGCAAAGGTGCGGTCGCGGCATATCGGCGAACGCCACTGGCACTGCGCCTGATTCACTGCCGAGCGCAAGATAGCGTTGCACCATGAGCGGCATGGCCTCTTTGTCGAGCGCACGCATGTCGTTGATGAGGCCATAGCGAGTCTCGCCACGAAAACCGGTGCGACGCTTGATGCCTGCAAAAAAAGGCGTGAGCGCGGATTTGAAAGAACGCGGCAACACGATCGCCTGCGCATAATGCTCGGCACGCAGCGAGCGGCCGAGGCGATAACGCTGCATCAATCCGAGTGTGCCATGACCGATTGGCATCGACACCGCACGATGAACTTCAGGCATGCGCCGCAGCACCGGCGCGGACCAGGCCGGCGCGAGCACATCGATACGCACTTCAGGATTACGTTGGCGCAGCGCTATATACAGGCTTTGCGCCATGACCATGTCCCCGATCCAGGACGGCCCGACGATCAGAATACCGGACATCGGCGCGCCATGCTGATTCGCCACATAGACTCGTCAGAAGTTGGCGTCCAGCCAGCGCATATAGTCAGCGACGCCTGCTTCGACACTTCTAAACGAGATATCGCAGCCGGCCCCGCGCAACGCCGTGAGATCGGCCTGCGTGTAGCTCTGATAACGACCTTTGAGATGATCGGGGAAGGGGATGTATTCAAGCATACCCCGACCGTGATGGGCAAGGACGGCGCGCGCAACATCGTTGAAAGTCTGACTACGTCCGGTGCCGAGATTGAAAATGCCGGAGCGATCCGGATGCTTCCAGAACCACAGATTGACAGCGACCGCATCAGCCACGTAAATGAAATCACGACGCTGCTCGCCATCGCCATATCCATCACTGCCCGCAAACAAACGTACCTTGCCGCAGTCCTTCATCTGATTATTGAGATGAAAAGCAACGCTCGCCATGCTGCCCTTGTGCTGTTCACGCGGGCCGTAGACATTGAAATAGCGGAAGCCCGCAACCTGACTGCGCGCGCGCGGCAGCAAGCGGCGCACGTAATGATCGAACTGAAATTTGGAATAAGCATAGACGTTGAGCGGACGCTCGTGCTCCGGCGATTCGCTGAACATCGGGCCATTGCCGTACACCGAAGCCGAAGAGGCATACAAAAACGGCACGCCACTCTCCAAGCAACTATGCAACAAGCACTTGGAGTATTCGTAATTGTTCGCCATCATATAGCGCCCATTCCACTCGGTGGTCGCCGAGCAAGCGCCAAGATGAAAGATCGCGGAGATGGGCGTGGTGCGCTCGCCTGATTTCAGCAGCGCGAGGAAATCGTCTTTGTCGAGATAATCGGCGATGGCGCAATCGGCGAGATTGCGGAATTTAGTGCCGTCGGTAAGATCGTCGACGACAATGATGTCCTCAAAGCCGTCCTTGTTAAGCGCATGGACGAGATTGCTGCCGATAAACCCCGCGCCACCAGTCACCACGATCATGTTGCTCTCCAACATTTACCCCTTGATTCGACGGCGCAAAGCATAGCACGATTGCCCCCCATGAGCGGCATAGCAGGAATTTACGCTGAGCAGTTCGCCGATGAGCGACTGGCGCAAGCGATGATCAAACAACTCGGCCATCGTGGACCGAGCGGACCAGCGCTACTCGGCGAGGGACGCGTCGTCTGCGCGCAGGCGCGCGGACCTGATGCAAGCGATGACGCGCTGCCGCTGCGCTCGCTCGATGGCAGTCTGCTGCTGGTCGCCGATGGCATGATCGACAATGCCGCGGAACTGCGCGCACACCTGGAAGCGCGCGGTCATCGTCACTACGGCGATAGTGATTGGGAGTTGCTGCTCAGTGCCTACACCGAATACGGCGAAGATCTGCCGCGGCATATCGACGGTGTTTATGTCTTCGCCCTCTATGACCGCATCGCGCGCAAGTTGCTGCTCGTGCGTGATCGACTCGGCGTGCGCCCGCTATTTCTCGCGCGCACCGGCAATGGCTGGGCGTTTGCCTCTGAGCTCAAAGGCTTGCTACCCGCACTCGGCGCGCCCGCTATCGATCCACGCGCACTCGCGCAATTTCTTCAGGGCCGTTTCAGCGCTGGTCGCCACACGTTGCTTGCGGGCACCACACGCGTGCAAGCCGGCGAGCTGGTGATTCTGAATGAACACGGCGAGATCGATCAGCGAAGTTACTGGACGCTCGCAGAAACGACATCGACGCGCATCAAAGCCAGTGAGGCAAATGCGCGCTTTGATCGTCTCGCGCGCGAGACACTGTCTGCTCATGTGAGCGCTGAGTCGATGCTGCTCTGCGATGGCGAGCAATCCACGCAATTGCTCGCGCTGATGGCGGCACACGGCACGATGCCGGCAGCGACTGTCGGTTTTCCTGGTGATAATGCCGCAGCAAAGCTCGCTGCGCATTTCGGCATTCCTCATCACATCATCGGAACAAAAGAAGATATGAGCGCGGAAGGACTCGCGCGTCAGTTCGCACTTCACGTGTGGGCCGCGGACGATCTCATTTTCGACCACGCCGCACCGGCGCGTTTGCTGGCCGCCGAGAGCATCGGCAAAGAGCGCAATCAGTTGCTTGCGGCCATTGGCAGTGCAGAGATTTTTGCCAGCGCCGCCCGTTATCGACGCGGATTTCTGCAAGGCTTGATCGCGCGACTTTTCGAACCCGATATCGCCGATCTTACCAAAGGCGTTTTTCAGGGTCAGGAGCGCGCTTTATTCGGTCCGGCGCTGCATCGCGCAGCGCCCGAATGGCGAGCACCTTACACGCAGGCGCTCGCAGCTTACGCAAACAACCTCAGCGAATTGCAACGCAGGCAGTGTCTTGATCTCACAGTCACACTGCCTGAACGCACGCTCGCGAGTTTTGATCGTACGGTGAACGCGCAGGGCGGCACGTGGCGTGCGCCGTGGATGGATCGGCGCCTGGTCGAATTCGGTTTTGCCTTGCCCGATCGCATCAAAACCGCACGCATCAGCCTGCCACAGCGCCATGCGCGTGCGCTGCTGCCGGCAAATCTCGTTCACGCACGTGTGCCGCTATTACCGCTACGCACCTGGCTGTCTGGAGAAACGCTGGAGCGCGCCGGACGCGTGTTATCCGCATCGCCACCGCTGCGCGCCTGGCTGCATAAAGACGCCCTCTCCGGGATCATCGATGCCGCGCGCGCTGGCCGCCCCGCTTCGACTTTGCGCCTCGCCCTGATTTTGCAATTCGCACTCTGGCATCGCATCTTCATCGAAGGCGATGGCACAAGGCCAGAAGCTGGCGATCCAGTGAAATTGCTCGAAGATTAACCCCCCTCTCCCGCTCGCAATGACGAAGAGGGATTTATTCAGCAAACTGCGCGCGATGCAATCGCGCGTAAGAACCATCGGCTCGCAGCAATTGCGCATGCGCGCCAGACTCCACGATACGACCACGCTCCATGACGACGATGCGATCAGCATTTTCGATGGTGGAAAGGCGATGCGCTATGACAAGCGTAGTGCGACCACGGCGGGCATTATCAAGCGCCTGCTGCACCTGGCGCTCGGTGTGCGAATCAAGCGCCGAGGTCGCTTCATCCATGATCAGAATCGGCGCATCCTTGAGCAGTGCGCGCGCAATGGCAAGACGCTGACGCTGACCGCCCGACAAGCGCATGCCGTTATCGCCAATGGCGGTCTCAAGACCCTCTGGCATCTGCTCGGCGAACTCCATGACATGCGCCGCGCGCGCCGCGGCGATGATGCTCTCCTGTGTCGCAGTGCCGCCCGCGCCATACGCGATATTGGCGGCGATGGTATCGTCGAACAGAACCACATCCTGAGTGACGAGCGCGATATTCGCGCGCAAATCGACGAGACGCATGTCATCAATGCTGATGCCATCGACGAACACCTGCCCACTGCTCGGCGCGTAAAAACGCGGAATCAAATTCACCAACGAAGATTTACCCGCGCCTGAAACACCGACCACGGCAACCGTCTCGCCACGCGCGATACCCAGCGAAATATTCTGCAAAACCGGTTCACTGACATCGTCATAGCGCAGACTGACATCGCGAAACTCGATGTCACCGGCGAGGCGCCCCACCTTGATCGTGCCTTCATCGCGCTCGCGCGGCTCATCGAGAAAGCTGAAAATGCTCTGCGCCGCCGCAAGACCGCGCTGGATCTGCTCGTTGAGCGACGTCAGACGCTTGATCGGCGCCAGCAACATCGCCGCGGCGCCGAAGAAAGAGACAAAACCGCCCACTGTCATCACCTGGTTACGTGTAGTGACGTAAACCACCGTAGCAAGCGCGATCACCACGATGAGCTGCACGACTGGCACACTGACCGCCGACGCCGTGACGATCTTCATGCTGTAGGAACGAATCCAGCCCGCGACATCTTTGAAGCGCGCCTGCTGACGCTCCTGACCGCCATACACTTTGATCATGCGCCGACCGCGGATGGTTTCATCCAGCACATGGGTCATGCTGCCCATCGATTGCTGCAAAGAATGACTCATGCGGCGCAGCCGCTTCGCCACCGTGCGCACCACGATCGCAACAACGGGCGCGATGACGAAAAAAATCAGCGACAACTTCCAATCGAGCCACAGCATCCACGCCAGCAAACCCGCGACCGAAAGCCCATCACGCACCGCAACCAGCAGGGCGTTGGTCGCAGCCGTTGTGACCTGCGTGACATCGTAGCTCAGCTTGGAGATCAGTTCGCCGGGGCTGCGTTTGGCGTGATAGGCGGCGGGCAAATCGAGGATCTGCGCATACATGCGCTCGCGCAGATCGAACACCACTTTGTTCGAAACCCAGGCCATGCCCACAGTGCCAGCGTATTGCGCGATGCCGCGCACGATGAAAAGGCCGATCAACATCAGCGGCATGATGCGAATCCAGTAAGGATCCTTGTCGACGAAGGTGTTGTCGAGGAGCGGCTTGACGAGCGCCGGCAGCGCCGGTTCAGTAAGCGCGCCAACCACCATGCCCGCAAGACCAATAGCGAACAAGCGCCAATACGGCCGCACGTAACCGAGCAAACGAAAATACAGCGCGCGACTGCTCATCGCGCCATCTCAATAGACGAACGCAAGTCAAAAGCTTCGGGCACTTCCTCACATCCCATAAAGATCGGGCTCTCCCTGCGGTCTGGTTTTGAAGCGACGATGCGCCCATAGATACTGCTGCGGCACGCGGCGCACCCAATCTTCGATGAGGGCGTTGACGCGCGTGGCATCGCTCACATCATCTTCCCCTGGGAAATCCGCGAGCGGCGCCGACAGCTCCAGACGATAGCCGCTGCCATCTTCCAGACGATAAACAAAGTAGGGTATCACGAGGGACTTGGTCATACGTGCGAAGCGTCCGGTAGCAGCATTGGTAGCAGCTTGCACACCGAAGAAGGGCGCGAAAACGCGGTTGTCGCGACCATAGTTCTGATCCGGCGCATACCACACCGCATGCCCACCGCGCAGGGAACGCACCATACCGCGCACATCATCACGCGGGATCACAGCCTCGAAGTGCGGCTTGAAACTGCCATGCATGATGGCGCGCAACGCGGGATTCTCATGCTCGCGATACATGGGATGAATAGGTGTGAGCAGATTGAGCATGCGCACGCCAAGTTCGATGGCGGTGAAATGCGCGCTGAGCAGAATGACGCCACGGCCATCACTGCGCGCGCGTTTGAGATGCTCCAGTCCTTCGACCTGCTTGATCAGGCCACTCACACGTTCATTCGGCAGCGACCAGGCCATGCCGGTTTCCAGCACGCCGATGCCAAGCGCATCGAAATGCGCGCGCAGCAGACGCTCACGCGCTGCATCATCGAGCTCAGGAAAGCACAAAGCGAGATTCGTGCGCGCGATGCTGACGCGTCTCGCCCCGAGACGCCGCACCAAACGCCCGATCAACTTTCCCACGCGCAGCGTGAGCGGATAAGGCAGGAACAGCGCCGCGCGCACCAACCCCAGCATCAACGCCGAGGTGAAACGGTAGCGAAAAGAATTTTGCTTGGAGGGGGCGGGAGCGTTCACGCTGATATCGCGTCGTTGTCGGGGGGGCATTCTAGTATGGACACCGCGCAGCGGCAAACCGCCAATAAAACCGCCCACGCGGCCTCATGCTATCATCCGCGGCAGCTTTTTCCCCTGCGCGGAGCGCTTCGCCGATGAAAATCGACCTCCCCCACTTCGATCGCGGCTGCGTCCTCGTCGCCGGCGATCTCATGCTGGACCGCTACTGGCATGGTGATACCTCACGCATCTCGCCCGAAGCGCCTGTGCCTGTGGTTGCGATATCCGAAGCCGAGGAGCGCGCGGGCGGCGCCGGCAATGTCGCGCTCAATATCGCTGCGCTTCGAGGACGCGCCATCATCACCGGGCTCGCTGGCGAAGATGAAGCAGCAAGCATGTTGTCACAGCGCCTGGAACACGCCGGCATCGAATGCCACATCGCGCGTCTGCCCGGCTTCACGACCATCACCAAGCTGCGCGTGCTGAGTCGACACCAACAATTGCTCAGACTCGATTTCGAGCAGGATTTCTCCGGCGCGGATACCAGTGGATTCCGGCGCCATTTCGCCGCGCTCGCGGCGTGCGCAAATGTCATCGTGCTCTCTGATTACGGCAAGGGCACGCTCGCAGGCGTTGATGCGCTCATCGCCGTGGCACGCGCACTCGGCAAGCCAGTGTTGATCGATCCCAAGGGACGCGATTTCACGCGTTATCGCGGCGCAACCTTGATCACGCCGAATCAAAGTGAATTCGAAGACATCGTCGGTCATTGCCGCAGCGACGCTGAGCTGGTTGAAAAAGGTGAACGTCTGCGTGCTGATCTCGACCTTGAAGCGCTGCTGGTAACGCGTAGCGGTCGTGGCATGACGCTGATCCGCGCCGGCATGGAAGCACTGCATCTGCCTGCGCGCGCGCGCGAGGTCTTTGATGTCACCGGTGCGGGCGACACCGTCATTGCCGTGCTCGCTAGCGCCCTCGCTGCTGGCGCCGCGCTCGAACAAGCCACCGCGCTCGCCAACATGGCCGCTGGTATCGTAGTCGGCAAACTCGGCGCAGCGAGTGCAAGCCAAGAAGAACTGCTGATCGCCATGCACGAGCACGAGCGTATCGACTCAGGTGTGGTGGATGAAGAAACGCTCATGCGCCGCATCGCGCACGCGCGTGCGCGCGGTGAACGCATCGTGATGACCAATGGCTGCTTCGACATTCTGCACGCTGGCCATGTCGCTTATCTCGAACAAGCACGCGCACTCGGCGATCGTCTCATCGTCGCCGTCAACGATGATGAATCCGTGCGCCGCCTCAAAGGCGAGGCGCGCCCCGTAGTAGCGCTGCAAGATCGCATGGCACTGCTCGCGGGATTGCAAGCGGTGGATTGGGTAGTTCCTTTCAGCGAAGACACGCCGAAGCGACTGATCTGTCGCGCGCTGCCTGATGTGCTGGTGAAAGGTGGTGACTACAAACCCGAAGACATCGCAGGTGGAGATTGCGTAACCGCCAATGGTGGCCGCATTGCAGTGCTGGATTTTCTGCCAGGGCGATCGACCAGCGGAATCATTGACGCTATTCGGAAATAAGCACCACGAGTAAGGATTGAGAACATAGGTTGGCTGAGCGAAGCGAAGCTCAACGTTCCACGCTTGCCGGTTAGGCAGGCTTGTGTTCTCTTGCTAGGGATGTTGGGCTGCGCTCAGCCCAGCCTATAACCACTTCCGTTACATCAACCAGCCGTTGATCTGTTCCAGATCGGGGAGTGACAGCGTGCCGGCGGCTTGTTTGAGCAGCAGGGTGTTGAGCAGGTAGTCGTAGCGCGCTTGTGCGTAATCGCTCTCGGCGCGATAGAGATCGGTGCGCGCGGTGAGCACTTCCACCGCGGTGCGCGTGCCGACTTCCATGCCCGCCTCGGTAGCTTCGAGCGCGCTGGCGGCGGAAACGCGCGCTTGTGCGAGTGCTTTGACACGATTCACTGCGGCGATGACGGCGTTATACGCATCACGCGTCTGACGCAGCGTCAGACGACGCTGCTGTTCGACCTGTTCCTTCGCCTGCGTGTACAAAAAGCCGGCTTGGCGCGTGCGCGAATTCACCGCGCCGCCCGCGTAAAGCGGCACGTTCAGCTGCAAGCCGATGCTGGCGTTTTCACCGCCACGCTGCTGCGGCGGAGCATCGGAGCTGTAATCGGTGCTGCCGATGCTGCCAACGAGATCAAGCGTGGGGTAATGACCGGAACGTTGTAGCGCGACATTCTGCTCGGCAACCTCGGCGCCGAAACGTGCGGCGATGAGATTGAAGTTCTGATCCATCGCAGCCTTCACCCAATCATCGATCTGCGCCGGCTGCGGCGGCAGCAACGGCACATCGCGAATGAGCGGGGAAACGCCATCGACGAATTCGCCGGTGAGTTCGAACAGCGCTTCGTTGGCACTCTGCACCTTATTGGCGGCTTCGATCGCGCGCGCGGTGGCAAGATCATAAGCAGCTTGCGCAACGTGCACGTCGGTGATGGCGATCAGGCCGACATCGAAACGCTGCTTCGCTTGCTCGAGCTGGCGTCCGATCGATTCCTTCTCGGCGCTCGCGAAGGTGAGCAAATCACGCGCTGCAAGTACGCCGAAATAAGCCTGCGCCGAACGCACCAGCAGCGCCTGCTGCGCTGCCGAATACACTGCATCGGCACGCCCCAGCACCGCATCGGCCTGGTGCAGCTGCGCGAAGTATTGATGGTGATAAATCGGCTGCACCAGCGACACCGTCCACTGGGCCGTATTGAAATTGTAATTGGCAGCGGGCAAGGCCGAAGAAGAATCGAGATTGCTGTTGAGTCGGCTATAGCCAGCACTCAAACCGACAAACGGCAGCAACTGCGAGCGCGCCTGCGGTTTGGCTTCCATGTCAGCGAGACGCTGCGCCTCAGCGGCGTGCATCTGCGGATCATTCTGCAAAGCAAGGCGATGGATACTGATCAGATCGGCACCCTGCGCGACAGCCGACAGACCGGTCAGTGCTGCAAATCCGATCCCTGTAGCAAATCTGAGCAGCTTATTCATCCAGTCTTCCGGGTTTACGAGTTGGTAAGGCGCACTTCGTTCAGAACACGAAGCGCGGGCGAGACGGGGCATTTACCAGGGGCGCGAGATCAGTCTCGAATAACGCTTCTCGGCTCCACTGGTTTTCGCCCACGCGGCGGATGAGCACCGCTTGCATAACTGGCGCTGTACCGAGCACCGCAAACAGCCGGCCACCGCGATTCATGGAGTGCAGAAATTCTTCGGGCAACTCAGGCAAAGAGCCACAGATCGCGATCGCGTCATAGAGTCCATGCTGGCTCCAGCCCTTAGACGCATCGCCCGCTTCCAGCGTGACATTGTGAATGCCATAACGCGCGAGCTTATTTTTCGCAGCATCGGCGAATTCAGGAACGATATCGACGCTGTAAACATGATGGGCCGCTTTCGCCAGCAGCGCCGTGAGATACGCGCTACCAGTGCCGACTTCGAGCACGGCATCGGTCGGATGCAGCATCAGCGCCTGCAATAGCCGGCCTTCCATCACCGGGTGCATCATGCGCTCACCATGACCGATCGGCACGGCGAAATCCGCGTAGGCAAGACCGCGGTATTGCTCGGGAACGAAATCGGCGCGACGTATCTCGCCGATCAAATCCAGTACCTGCTGATCGAGCACATCCCAAGGGCGAATCTGCTGTTCGATCATGTTGAATTGCGCATCTCTCACGACATTCTCCACTGAATACGTACGGAAATGGCCGAAGGAAAAGAGTATTCGTTTTGCCAAAACATGGCAAGAACACGCCTTGCGCTGGGCAGCGGATATCGCTTAGATTCACTTTCTTGGCCTTAAAAAAGCCCCCCTATATAGCGTGAGATCATGAGCGCGAATCCCGAACATATTGCCCCTGAAAAGCTTGCGGATGCGCCGCAGCTCGACGCTGCGATGACCCACCCTTACCCGGGGTCACGCAAGATCCATATCAGTGGCAGTCATCCCGGCATGCACGTACCGATGCGCGAAATCGAGCTCAGCGATACACGTAGCGAACGTGGCAGCGAAGCCAATCTGCCCATTCGCGTTTACGATACCTCCGGCCCCTACACCGATCCGCAGGCCAAAATCGATCTGCGCGCCGGGCTCGCTGATCTGCGCACGCCGTGGATCGTGGCGCGCGGGGATACCGAAACGCTCGCCGACCTCAGCTCGGAATACGGCCGCCAATCCGCCAGAAAACATGCTGGCACAGCGCTTTCAGGACTGATGTTCGAACGCACGCGCATGCCACGCCGCGCGCGCGCTGGCGCCAACGTTACGCAGATGCATTACGCACGCCGTGGCATCATCACGCCCGAGATGGAATACATCGCCATCCGCGAAAATCTGCACCGGGCACAGCGTCAGGAACTCCGCGATCAGACCCTGCTGCGCCAGCATCCCGGCGAGTCCTTCGGCGCCGCCACGCCGCGCGAGATCACGCCCGAATTCGTGCGCGATGAAGTCGCGCGCGGACGCGCCATCATCCCGGCCAACATCAATCACCCTGAAATCGAGCCGATGATCATCGGCCGCAATTTCCTGGTGAAGATCAACGCCAACATCGGTAACTCCGCGGTCACCTCATCGATCGCGCAGGAAGTGGAAAAGCTGGTGTGGGGCATTCGCTGGGGCGCAGACACGGTCATGGATCTCTCGACCGGCAAGCACATCCACGAAACACGCGAGTGGATCATCCGCAATTCACCGGCACCGATCGGCACCGTGCCGATCTATCAGGCGCTGGAAAAAGTCGATGGCAAAGCCGAAGAGCTCACTTGGGAAATCTTCCGCGACACGCTGATCGAGCAGGCTGAACAAGGCGTGGATTACTTCACCATCCATGCCGGCGTACGCCTCGCCTATATCCCACTGACCGCAAAGCGCGTCACCGGCATCGTATCGCGTGGCGGCTCGATCCTCGCCAAGTGGTGCCTCGCGCATCACCGCGAAAATTTCCTCTACACGCATTTCGAAGAAATCTGCGACATCATGAAAGCCTACGACGTCTCCTTCTCGCTCGGAGACGGGTTGCGACCGGGCTCGATCGCCGACGCCAACGATGCCGCGCAGTTCGGCGAACTCGAAACGCTCGGTGAACTAACGCAGATCGCCTGGAAACACGATGTGCAGACCATGATCGAAGGTCCTGGCCATGTGCCGATGCATATGATCAAGGAAAACATGGATAAACAGCTACGCGAATGCGGCGAAGCGCCCTTCTACACACTCGGGCCGCTCACCACCGACATCGCACCCGGCTACGATCACATCACCTCCGGTATCGGCGCCGCGATGATCGGCTGGTATGGCACCGCCATGCTGTGCTACGTGACGCCGAAGGAACACCTCGGTCTGCCCAACCGCGAGGACGTGCGCGAGGGCATCATCACCTACAAGATCGCTGCGCATGCCGCTGATCTCGCCAAGGGGCATCCCGGCGTGCAGATCCGCGACAACGCGCTATCCAAGGCGCGCTTCGAATTCCGCTGGCAGGATCAGTTCAACCTCGGTCTCGATCCCGAACGCGCACGCGAATATCACGATCAGACGCTGCCCAAGGAAGGTCACAAGGTCGCGCACTTCTGCTCGATGTGCGGTCCGCAGTTCTGCTCCATGAAGATCACGCAGGAAGTGCGCGATTACGCGCGCGACAAAGGCATCGGTGATGCCGATGCTGCCTTGCAGCAAGGCATGGCGGAAAAAGCCGCCGAGTTTGAGCAGATAGGTAAAGCCATTTACATCAGGAAATAATCAAAACCTGGCGTCTTTTGATCAAGACGCGCCGCGCGAGACTGAACGCTTGCGGAGCGCTCAGTCTCGCGCGGCACAGTCACACGATGCCGCTGTGCCGCAGCAAGGCATCGATCCGCGGCTCGCGACCGCGGAACTCGATGAACAACTCCATCGGCTCGCGCGAGCCGCCCTGCTCCAACACCGTGCTGAGAAAACGTCGGCTGGTGTCGACATTGAACAAACCTTTCTCCTCGAACAGCGAGAAAGCATCGCTCGACAGCACCTCCGCCCATTTGTAGCTGTAATATCCCGCCGCATAACCGCCAGCGAAAATGTGCGAAAAGCTGTGCGCAAAGCGATTGAACGGTGGCGGGCGCACTACCGCAACCTGCTCGCGCACTTCGGCCAGCAGTTCGTAAACGCGAGCCCCCTGCTCAGGGCTATATTCGAGATGCAACCGAAAATCGAACAGCGCGAACTCTATCTGCCGCAGCATTTTCATGCCGGACTGAAACCGGCGCGCCGCGAGCAAACGGTCGAAGGTTTCCGCAGGCAAACGCTCTCCAGTCTTGTAATGACCTGAAATCAGCACCATCGCTTCTTTCTGCCAGCACCAGTTTTCCATGAACTGACTGGGCAGTTCGACCGCATCCCAGGGCACGCCCTGGATACCGGCAACGCTCGGATAATCCACACGCGTGAGCATGTGATGCAGACCATGACCGAATTCATGGAACAGCGTCAGCACTTCATCATGTGTGAGCAGCGCAGGCGTATCGCCGACGGGCGGTGAAAAATTGCACACCAGATAAGCTACTGGTGTTTCCACGCTATCGGCGGATTTTTTGCGGATGATGCATTCATCCATCCATGCACCGCCGCGCTTGCTCGCACGCGCGAAGAGATCGAGATAGAACTGGCCACGCAGCTCACCGCCGCCATCGACAATCTCGAAGAAACGCACATCCGGATGCCAGATTTCCACATCTTCGCGCGCGCGCACGGTGATGCCATACAAGCGGCGCACGATCTCGAACATGCCGGCGAGCACGCGCGCTTCCGGAAACCAGGCGCGCAGTCTTTCCTGCGAGATGTCGTAAGTGTGTTGGCGCAGTTTTTCCGAGTAATAGGTGAGATCCCAGGCTTCGAGCGCATCGACGCTGTAATGCTCGCGCGCAAACGCTTCGAGTTCGGCGATTTCGCGCCGCGCCGTCGGCAGTGAACGCTCTGCGAGATCGCTTAGAAAACCGAGCACCTGCTCAGCGCTGCCCGCCATCTTGGTGGCAAGCGAACGTTCAGCGAAGCTCGCAAAACCAAGCAGACGCGCCTGCTCATAACGCAGCGCGAGAATGCGTTCCATCAACGGGCCATTGTCCCAACGCCCCGCGCACGGGCCTGCATCAGAAGCGCGCGTTACAAAAGCCTCATAGACCTCGCGACGCAGCGCGCGATCATCAGCGTGCGTCATCACCGCGAGATAAGACGGGAAATCGAGCGTGAACAACCAGCCTTCAAGGCCACGCTGCTGCGCGGCCTGCGCTGCCATCGCGCGCACGCTCTCGGGCAAGCCAGCGAGTTGCGCTTCTGCGGTCACATGACGCGACCAGCCGTTGGTGGCATCGAGCAGATTCTGCTCGAAGTGCGAGGTGAGGAGCGCAAGGTCGGCAACGATTTCGCGATAGCGCGCGCGTTCACTCGCATCGAGCGCGATGCCTGAAAGATGAAAATCACGCAGCGCATTGTCGATCAGCTTGCGCTGCGCCGTGCTTAGTTGATTGAAGCTGGCATCATCGCGAATCGATCGATAAGCCTGAAAAAGCCGCTCATTCTGGCCAAGCTCAGTCATGTAAGCGCTGAGCAGCGGCAGACAGGCATTGTAAGCGTCGCGCAATTCAGGACTGTTGACGACCGCGTTGAGGTGGGCGAGCGGCGACCAGGCACGACTCAAACGATGACTGAGATCTTCGAGCGGCTGCACCAGCGTATCCCAGTTGTATTCACCCTGAGATTCGCCCTGATCCAGCAGCTTTTCGATGTGAGCGCGATTATCGGCCAGCAGCCACTCGATCGCTGGCAACGCGTGCTCAGCGCGAATCCCGCCGAAGCGCGGCAGGCTGGTAAAATCGAGCAGGGGATTACCTTCGGGACGGGAATGTTGCATCATGCGGGAATTTTCGCGCAAAGATAAAAAGACGCAAGGAAAAAATTTAACGCCGCGCGCAAAAGATCCTTTCCCGCCTTGCGCGCCGCGACATGAGCCGCATGACGGCGTCGGCGCAGCGCCGTTTCAGGAGTATTGCGTGACCATCAGAACATTCGAAGACAACACGCCAAGACTCGGAGCGCGTGTATACATCGATCCGCACGCGCTGGTGATCGGGCAGGTGACGATCGCTGACGACGCATCCCTGTGGCCGATGGTGGTAGCCCGCGGCGACGTTCAGGCCATCCGCATTGGCGCCGGCAGCAATATCCAGGACGGCTCAGTACTGCACGTCACTCAGGATAACGAGTTTCATCCCGGTGGCCATGCGCTCACAATCGGTGCGCGCGTCACCGTCGGTCACAACGTGATTCTGCATGCCTGCACCATCGAAGATCTGGTGCTGGTCGGCATGGGCGCAACTGTCATGGATGGCGCGCTGGTGCGCACGCGCACAATAATCGGCGCGGGCAGTCTGGTACCTCAGGGCAAAGTGCTGGAAAGCGGCTATCTCTATCTCGGCTGTCCGGTGCGACAGGTGCGCCGACTCACCGACAAGGAGATCGCCTGGCTCGACGCTTCCGCTGCGCACTACATCGAACTCAAAGATCGCTATCTGAAGAACGAAGAGCGCACGCGCAGCGCACCGCGCTGAACGCGAGCTTCACCCACCCGCACGAGTGGCGCAGCCTCAGGCATGACGCGCGAGAAAGGACGCCAGTCCCTCTTCATAACGCGCCCCGGTCGTTTGATAGCCGTTATGATGCATGCCCTCGATCATGAGCAATTCCTTAGGCTCAGAGGCGAGTGCGAACAGACGTTCGGCATAGCGAAACGGCACCATTTCATCATCACGGCTATGCACGATGAGCAGCGGACAGCGCAGCGCACGCACGTACTCAGCAACGGGATAACGGTAACGGATCAGCGCACGCGCGGGAAACCATGGATGCCGATAAGCCGCCACTGCTGACAGCGATGTAAAGGTTGATTCGAGCACCAGCGCACGCGGCGTGTGCCTGGCGGCGAGCCAGGAAGCGATCGCGCCACCGAGTGAGCGTCCGAGCACGACAATGTCATCGGGCGCATACTCCCGCTCACGCAGCAAATATTCCCAGGCCGCTTGCACATCGAGATATGTGCCGTGTTCGTCGGGACGCCCGGCACTGCGGCCATAACCACGATAATCAAACAGAAATACGCTGAAACCGAGACGCTGGAACAGCTCGACCGAATCCATGCACTGCGAAATATTGCGCGTATTGCCGTGACAGAACAGCAGTACGCGATGCGCGCGCGGATTCGGCACAAACCAGGCCCACAGCGTAATTCCATCGGCACTGTGCAGCGTGACCTCTTCATAGGCATAACCATAGGCATCGGGTGCCGAGCCGATGTCACGTCTTGGTTTATACACGCGCCCCGCCTGCGTCATGTACATCCATGCAAGCGCCAGCAGATAGCCGAGCAGCAAAACACCGGCAATGAGCGCAAGAATCTTCACCATGCGGGCTCACCCTTCTTGATCACGCCTCGCGCGTCGGACCTATACTTTTTCATGACCACTGAGATAAGTAGCGCCAGGCAATTGGGCACCATCGCCGGCGCGCTCAGCGGCGCTTTTCTCGGTCTCGACGCGCTCCCGGCCTCTTGGCGCGAACAGCTCGAAAATACGCAACACATTGCAAGGGTGACACACGAACTCGCGGCCAGAAATTGATTCAGGATTTGCGCTTAAAACTGATGCAGATCTACGCGCCGCGATCGCGCAAATATTCTCGCAAGCTGCGCACCATGCCGCTGGTATCCGGCCGCACGCCACGCCACCAAGCGAAAGACTCCGCAGCTTGCTCCACCAGCATGCCAAGGCCATCGCTGGTGCCGGCGGCACCATAAACTGCGGCCCATTTCAGAAACGGTGTGGGTTCGGCGGCGTACATCATGTCGTAACACCAAGCGCCAGAGGCAAGTAATGAGGCGGGCAGCTTCAGCGCTTCGCCGTGCAGACTGGCGGAAGTCGCATTGATGAGCAGATCAAATGCTTCTCCCTCAAGATCATCGAACCCGCCGGCTCTGAGCGCATCGGCACGGGCGAAATCACTGCGTAATTCACGAGCCCGATCGACATGGCGATTGGCAACAACCAGTGTTGCCGGGTGCAGATCGAGCAGCGGCGCTATCGCACCGCGGGCGGCACCACCCGCGCCGAGCAACAGTACACGACGCCCCGTGATGTTGAGGCCAAGATTCACGCACAGATCACGCACCAGACCAGCGCCGTCGGTGTTGTCGCCATAAATCGTGCCGGCATCGAAGCGCAAGGTATTGACCGCGCGGGCGCGTTCGGCGCGTTCACTGAGGCGTTCGGCGAGTGCGAACGCCGGTTGTTTGAAGGGCACGGTAATGTTGAGCCCTTTGCCTCCAGCACCCTGAAAATTGCCAACCGCCTGCGCGAAACCACCTTCGTCCACCTGGATCGCTGTGTATTCGAGACGTTGCCGCGCGCGCCGCGCGAACTCGGTATGAATGCGTGGCGACAGGCTGTGGGACACCGGATTGCCCATCACGGCATAACGATCGGGTGGCGCATCGAAATCAAACAGGGATGACATGGCGTGAAGAATAGCAGGGAAGCCGGGTGCGGTCAGTGATCAAACTCTGCGCAACTCGTTTTTCTCGATGCACCACGAAAACTGCAAGCAGGCAGAAATTCCCGCCGGTCTGCGCCGCATGGCGAAACGCCTGGGACCGGGTCATTCCCTTTTTCGCGTTTCCGCCAGCGTTTTCAAGGACAGCTACCTGATCGAATTTCTCGGCCTGCCGCAAGTCCATGCCGAAACCGACCTGCATCTTGGCCTGCTGGCACGTCTGAAGGATTTCCTCGTCGAGTTAGGGCGCGATTTCTGCTTCGTGGGCAGCCAGTACCCGCTGCAGGTCGGCGGGCGCGACTTTGCGCTGGACCTGCTGTTTTTTCATCGCGGGTTGAACAGTCTCGTCGCCATCGAGTTGAAGGTTGGACGCTTCGAACCGGAATATCTGGGCAAGCTGAACTTTTATCTTGAAGCACTGGATCGGGATGTGAAGAAACCTCATGAACGCCCAGCCATCGGTGTGTCGCTATGCGCGAACAAGGACGACGAAGTGGTCGAGTACGCCCTCAACCGCAGCACCTCGCCCGCATTGATCGCCGAATACCAGACTCAACTACCCGACAAAGCCTTGCTGCGCGCCAAGCTGCATGAGTTTTACCTGCAGAATGTGCCAACGCCGGATGACCGCCATCTCACTTGCCGTTGAAGATATTGATCTGCTCCAGTACCCGCTCGCTGCACAGCCCGATGAAATCGTAGACGTAATGCCGCAGGAGATGCCCTTCGCGCACCGCGAGGCGGGTGACGTTCTCGGGGAAGAGATGGGAGCAGTCGAGCAGGGTCAGGCCCTGGTCGCGTTCCGGGTTGTAGGCCAGCGCGGCGACGATGCCCACGCCCATGCCCAGTTCCACATAGGACTTGATGACGTCCGCGTCCAACGCGGCGAGCACGATGTCGGGGGTCAGCCCCGCATCGTGAAAGGTCTGCTCGATCGCCGCGCGCCCGGTAAACCCTTCGTGATACGTAATGATCGGTTCAGCGGCGATCGCTTCCAGCGTCAGCGGTTTGACCTGCGTGAGCCGATGATTCTCTGGCACCAGAACGCCGTGATGCCAACGGTGGTAAGGATAGGACACCAGCCCTTCCACGTTGGCCAGCGTTTCAGTGGCGATGCCGATGTCGGCGCGGCCTTCGATCAACAGCTGCGCGATCTCGGCGGGACTGCCCTGATGCAACTGCAAGCGCACCTTGGGATAACGCTGGCGAAACTGCGCCACGATGCTGGGCAGCACGTAGCGCGCCTGCGTATGCGTGGTGGCCACGGTGAGTTCGCCTTCATCCTGGCGGCTGTATTGGTCCGCCAGGTTGCGGATGTTCTGCGCGTCGAGCAGCAGGCGCTCCACGATCTTCAGGAGTTCGCGACCCGGCTCGGTCAGGCCCAGGAGGCGCTTGCCCTTGCGGATGAACAGCTCCACTCCGAGTTCGTCTTCGAGATCCTTGATGTGTTTCGACACGCCGGACTGCGAGGTATAGAGCGCGCTCGCCACCTCGGTAAGATTGAAATTGCGGCGCGCGGTTTCGCGCACGATCCGCAGTTGCTGAAAATTCATTGCTATTTTCTCGTTCACGCCGTGCCCCGCGAGCGGGGCGCGTCCTGCGGCGCCTTGTTCTTCTCGAACAAGCGCAACCGCGAAGGCACCAGGCGTACTTGTTGTCCTTGTATCAGGCCCAGCTTCTGCACCGCCGACGACGGCAGCTCCACTTCGAAGTGCTGGCCCTGCTCCACTCCTTCCAGTTCCACGCGGCCATTGCCGCCGAGGAACAGCACGCGCGTGATGCGCGCCGCGATGCCGTCGCGGGCGTCCGCATCGGTGACGATGCTCAGCTCGTGCGGCCGCGCGTAGGCTACTACGTCCACGCCTTCATCGAAATCCGCCGCTTCATCCGACAAGCGCGCCGAGCCCACCTGCACGCCGCCTTCTTCCACCCGGCCGTGAAACAGGTTCACCGAGCCGAGAAAGCCATAGACGAAGGGGCTGGCCGGGTGATTGTAGACTTGTTCCGGCGCGCCCTGCTGCTCCACCTTGCCGTGGTTCATCAGCACCACGCGGTCCGCCACTTCCAGCGCCTCTTCCTGGTCATGCGTGACGAAGATGGAGGTGACGTGCAGTTCCTCATGCAGCTTGCGCAGCCAGCGCCGCAGTTCCTTGCGCACCTTGGCGTCGAGCGCGCCGAAGGGTTCATCGAGCAGCAGCACCTGCGGCTCCACCGCCAGGGCGCGCGCCAGGGCGATGCGCTGGCGTTGGCCGCCGGACAGCTGCGAAGGGAAGCGATCCGCCAGCCAGTCGAGCTGCACGAGACTCAGGAGTTCATGCACTTTTTCCTGGATGCGCTTTTCGGTGGGCCGCTCGCCGCGCGGTTTCATGCGCAGGCCAAAGGCCACGTTGTCGAACACGCTCATGTGTTTAAAAAGCGCATAGTGCTGAAACACGAAACCCACCTGGCGTTCGCGCACGTGGCTGTGCGTGGCATCGCGGCCTTCGAGCAGTACGGTGCCGCCGTCGGCCTGTTCCAGGCCGGCGATGATGCGCAACAGCGTGGTCTTGCCGCAGCCCGAGGGGCCGAGCAGCGCGACGAGTTCGCCTTCGGGGAAATCCAGGCTCACGTCGTCCAGCGCCACGAAGTCGCCGAAGCGTTTGTTGATGTTGCGGACCACGATGCTCATGCGGCTTGTTCCTGTTTCGATATCAAGGTTGCTGCCGGCGCCGGCGTCGGCCGTTCCATGCCCTGCCCGGCGGGGCGATTGCGCTGGGCGCGATGTTCCACCCAGGTCTTGATCACCAGCGTCACCAGCGCAAGGAGCGCCAGCAGCGAGGCCACCGCGAAGGCGGCGGCGAAGTTGTATTCGTTGTAGAGAATTTCCACCTGCAGCGGCAGCGTGTTGGTGGCGCCGCGGATCTTGCCCGACACCACCGACACCGCGCCGAACTCGCCCATGGCGCGCGCGTTCGACAGGATCACGCCGTACAAGAGCGCCCAGCGGATGTTCGGCAGCGTCACGTGCCAGAACACCTGCCAGCCGTTGGCGCCCAGCACCACGGCGGCTTCCTCCTCTTCCCTGCCCTGCGCCTGCATCAGCGGAATCAGTTCGCGCGCGACGAAGGGAAAGGTAACGAAGATCGTCGCCAGCAAAATGCCCGGCAGCGCGAAGATGATGTGCAGGTCATGCTGCGTCAGCCAAGCGCCGAACCAGCCGTTGGCGCCGAACAAGAGCACGTACATCAAGCCCACGATCACCGGCGATACCGAGAACGGCAGGTCGATGAAGGTCAGCAATAGCTGCTTGCCGCGAAATTCGAACTTGGCGATCAACCATGCCGCGGCGATGCCGAACAGCAGGTTCAAGGGCACCGACACCAGCGCCACGGTCAGCGTGAGGCGGATCGCCGAGAGCGCGTCCGGCTCGATGATCGCCGCGAAATACGGCGCCCAGCCGCGGCGCAGCGCTTCGAAGAACACCGCGATCAAGGGCATCAGAATGAAGAGGCCAAAATAACCGAGCCCCACGCCGAGAATCGTGTACTTCACCCACTTCGATTCGCGCGTGGCCGCGCTGCGCTCGTAGCGCGACGACGTGCTCATGGCGCTCTCCCCAGCCGGCGTGTGCTCAGGCTTTGCAGAAAGTTGATCAACAGCAGCATCACGAACGAGAACACCAGCATCACCACGCCGATCGCGGTGGCGCCGGCATAGTCGTACTGTTCGAGCCGGGTGATGATGAGCAGCGGCGTGATCTCCGACACCAGAGGAATGTTGCCGGCGATGAAGATCACCGAACCGTATTCGCCCACCGCGCGCGCGAAGGCCAACGCGAAGCCGGTGAGAAGCGCGGGAGTGAGCAGCGGCAACAATACGTAGCGGAAGGTGCGCCAGCGCGAGGCGCCGAGGCTCGCAGCGGCTTCTTCGAGTTCGGTTTCGATGTCTTCGAGCACCGGCTGCACCGTGCGCACCACGAACGGCAGGCCGATGAAGATCAGCGCCACCAGCACGCCCAGCGGCGTGAACGCCACCTTGATGCCGAACACGCCCTCGATGATGCTGCCCAGCCAACCGTTATTGGCATAGAGCGCGGTCAGCGCGATGCCCGCCACCGCGGTGGGCAGCGCAAAGGGCAGGTCCACCAGCGCATCGACGATGCGGCGGCCGGGGAAGGAATAGCGCACCAGCGCCCAGGCCAGCAGCAGGCCAAACACGGTGTTGATCAGCGCCGCCAGCAGCGAAGTGCCGAACGACAATTTGTAGGAAGCCACCAGCCGCGGCTGGCTGATCGCCTCCCAGAACCCGGCCTGACCCAGCTCGAAGGCGCGCAGGAACAGGCCCGCGAGCGGAATCAGCACGATCAGCGACAGGTAAAACAAGGTATAGCCCAGCGTCAGCCGGTACCCGGGCAGGACGCGGTGCGTGCCGCGCGCCGCTCTGGAGAAAAGCGCCATGGTTCAGTTCCTGTGAAAACGGCCGGCAGTCTAGGAGCCGGCCCTTTGCACCAGAACCAATAAAAGTGGGATTGCTTATTCAGAATTCTGCGTAAGCCCAGAAACGTAGGCTGGGTTGGAGCGCAGCGTAAACCCAGCATAAATG
>JAITWN010000020.1 GCA_031285245.1 Chromatiales bacterium
ATCGCATCTGGCCAGGGCAGATGTCGCATAAGATGCTGAAAAGGACGGATTGCATTCTGCGCATCCTCGATAAATTCGAACGTGATCATGCCGGATTGGTGTCGGCTGAAACGCTGGGACGCGCTCGCTCCTCCACTCTGGTCAACCGAGGTTTCGCCCGTATATCCGCTCGTCAAGGACGGTTTGCGGCTATGCGCGATATGGTGCACGCCATATACATCGATCCTCAGTACGTGCCTGCGTGGAAGGGGGTTGTCAAGGTCATTCTTGGGCGCGCGGGATAGTCAGCCGTGCGCGTTCTGCATCTGATCGATAGCGGTGGCGTGTATGGCGCAGAGGTCATGCTGCTCAGCCTCGTTGCCGCGCAGCGCGCCGCAGGAATCGATGCGCAAATCGGTAGCCTGGGAGATCGCGGCGAGGGTGAGCGTCCGCTGGAAGCAGAGTGCGCTCGGCGAGGAATTCCTTGTCGTAAGATTCGCTTCAATCCAGCCATCAATGTATTGGCCGCTGCCAAGATACTTAAGGGATTCGAAGCCGAGGGAGTGGATCTGCTACATACGCATGGTTACAAGGCAGATATTCTGTTCGGGATGTTGCTGTATCCTGTGCGCCGCATTCCCATCATCGCAACCGCGCACGGCTGGTCCGAAACACGCTGGTGTACAAAGGTAGCCCTATATCAGACGCTGCAACGCTTGAGTTGGCGCTGGATTGAGCGGGTGGCGGCGGTAGCCGACAACAGCCCCGCATATCGCGCGCAGCTACGACAGGATCATGTCGTCACGATAGAGAATGGAATCAACTTGGATGCTGCGCCGAGCGCTGTTACTAATTCCGAACTGCGCAGACGCATTATGCTGTACTGCAAAGGTCGGCCAGCCATTGGCATCGTGGGGCGTTTGTCTCATGAAAAAGGCGTGGACGTCTTGCTCTCAGCTTTGCACCAATTGCGCAGCTCAGGAGATGAGTGTGCGGTCGTAGTCGTTGGTGAGGGGCCGGAGCGTGGCAGGCTCGAGGATTTCGTGGCGAAAAATGGACTGCATGACCAAGTCTTGTTTGTTGGCTATGTCGAGGGAGCGGGTAGCCTCATGTCTTGCTTTGATCTCCTAGTGATGCCTTCTCGCACTGAAGGTCTGCCGATAACGCTGCTTGAAGCGATGGCGGCTAATGTTCCGGTGATTGCTTCCCGTGTTGGACAAATCGGACGAGTGCTAGAGGAAGGAAAATGCGGGCTTCTTATTGCGCCGGAAGATGCTGGTGCTTTGGCAGCAGGCATACGACGCTTACTTCAGGACAATGCCTATCGCGAGTCGCTGGCCACCAGGGCGAGAGTGCGAGTAACTGATAATTACAGCATGTCGAAGACCGCGGGAGAGTACACCTCGCAGTACGATGAGCTGCTCTGCATGAAGGCTTAAGCTATGTGCGGTATCTGCGGCTACTTCGGTAATCTTGGTTCAAGCGGCGCATCTGTTCTCGAGCGGATGAATACGCGATTGTTTCGCCGTGGCCCAGACGATGGCGGTAGCTTTGTCGATGACCACGCAGGCATCGCCATGCGGCGCCTGAGCATTCAGGATGTTTCCGGTGGCCATCAGCCAATTTTCAATGAAGACCGATCCATCGCGGTCGTCTTCAACGGAGAAATCTACAACCATATTGAACTGAGAAACGAGCTGCTGGCGCGAGGGCATCATTTCCAGACCCGTTCGGATACCGAGGTATTGGTACACCTCTATGAAGAATACAGCGAGACCATGCTGACTCGTCTGCGCGGCATGTTTGCTTTCGCCATTTATGATCTGAAGAAAAAGACGCTGCTGCTTGCGCGAGATCGGCTTGGCATCAAGCCGCTGTTTTATGCTCGCCATAATGGCATTACTTACTTCGCTTCTGAGATCAAAGCGCTGAGAGAAGCATTGCCGACGATCAGCAACCTCGATGTGCAGGCACTCGATGCGTATTTTGCGTATGGTTACATCCCGGCGCCACTGACTATCTTCAAAGAGGTCAGAAAGTTGGAGCCTGGCCACGCGATGATGCTGACGGGCGATGGTAAGGCGAGAGGCTGGAAATACTGGGATGTCAGTTTTTCCAAGGCGAATCTGTCGGAATCGGCCTGGATTGAAAAAGCAGACGCAGCGATTCAGTCTGCGGTTAGCAGTCACTTGATTTCCGATGTGCCGGTTGGTGCTTTTCTGTCTGGCGGTGTGGATAGCGGCTTAGTCGGCGCGCTGGCGGCGCCAGCGCTGGATTATCCGCTGGAGACTTTCACCATCGGTTTCGAAGGCCGCGCGCAGCCGCTGCTGGATGAAAGACAGTATGCGAAAGATCTCGCGGATCGTTATGGTTTCGTCTATCGAGAATACGCGGTTCGTCCGGATTTCGAGTCCATCGCTACCGACGTGCTAGACGCTTTCGATGAACCCTTTGCTGATGATTCGGTGATACCGAGTTACTACGTATCCAAGCTTGCCGCAGAATCAGTCAAAGTTGTGTTGTCAGGGCTAGGGGGCGATGAGCTCTTCGGTGGTTACCAGCGCTACATTGGCTATGATTTGAGTCGACGCTATCAGGCCATGCCGAGTTTTCTGCATCGACTTCTGATTGACCCTGTCCTGCAGAGACTGCCTGAACCGCGCAGCGGCGGTGATCGTGTTGATCATCTCAAACGTTTCAGCGCGTCTGCACTCCTTCCGCCAGCGCGCCGTTATGCTGGCTATGTGACAGCACTCGGTGTGGACGAACGCAGAGCGCTCTATGGGCCAGCTTTGGCGAGCATGATCGATTTCGATGCCACCGAAGCGCTGATGACGGATCATTTTGATCGCTGCGATTCCAGCGACGAGATGGATCGCGTGTTCTATACAGATTTCAAGACGTATCTGCCGGAAGACATTCTGGCGCTGTCTGATCGCATCAGCATGTGGCATTCACTCGAGGTGCGTGTGCCGCTGATCGATCATCAGTTGGTCGAGCTCGCTGCCACCATGCCATCCACCTTAAAAATCAAGGGCGGGCAGGGCAAGGTGCTTTTGAAACGGCTCGCCGAAAAATATCTGCCATCACCGATGATCTATCATCGCAAACAGGGTTTCGAAGCGCCCATGGGCGCCTGGCTCAGGAACGAACTTTATGACTATGCGAAGCAGACCTTTGCGGATACTGAATCTTCAGGAAGCTTGATTCGGGGAGACTTCCTGCGTGAAAAGCTTCAGGAACACAAACTGGGTGTGCGCAAGAACAACAAACTGCTGTTCTCGTCGATCATGTTTCTGCTGTGGTCGAAGAGATTTGGATGGTCTCTCTAATGAATGCGACAGAGATGGAGAAAGTCAGCGCTACTGCCTCGCGCGCAGAGCAAGCGTCACGCAAGACATTGGACGGCGTAGAGTGGCTGACATGGCAATCTCACCGCAGGACCGAGAATATCGCCTCCTACTATGGCATCCCAGTGACAGTGATCACGTCGAAAGCCCGTGGCCTGCGCCGCTATCTGCAAGCTTCACTTCAGACTTTGCGCTATCTGTATCGCAATCGACCAAGAGTGCTGATTGTTCAAAATCCCTCGCTGGTGCTCACGCTGCTCGCAGTTCTGTTGCGACCGCTGCTGTGTTACCGGCTGGTAGTGGATGCTCATAACGAAGCAGTGCAGCCGTTCATCCATACCAGTGCGCAGATGGTTTCCCTGAGCAGATGGCTGCTGCGAAAAGCGGATATTACGATCGTCACCAATCAGGCACTGGCTGGAATTGTTCAAAGCGCCGGCGGTGTGGCCGTAGTGCTTCCCGATCGACTCCCGGATATACGGTTGTCGATGGCGGGCGAACCGCTTCTTGCGAAAAAAACGAGAGCGGTATTGATTGCCACCTTCGCCAGAGACGAGCCGATAGCTGAAGTACTGGAAGCGCACGCTCATGTCCGTGAGGATGTCGATCTGTATGTTACGGGCAGGCTCGCCAATCTGCCGGTAGATATCCGGGAAAAGTATCGGGAGTTTGTAGGGTTTACGGATTTCCTGCCCGAGGGTGAATACGAGAAGCTGTTGGAAGAGGCGGATTTTATCGTTGATTTGACCTTGATGGACAATTGTCTGGTTTGCGGCGCCTATGAAGCGATTGCATTGGGTAAACCGGCCATATTGTCGGATAACAGAGCTACGCGAGATTATTTTTACAAGGGTGTGGTCTATGTCGACAATACGGTCGACGGATTGGTCAATGGCATGAGGAATATGCTTGCTGATCGTCGTCGGCTAACTGCGCAGGCCCTAAGTCTCAAGGCTGAACTGACCGATGCATGGTCGAGATCGGCTGATAATGTCGGATGCGTATTAACCCGAGGCTTGCCGGGATGAATTGTCCCAGCGGGGCGTGCCTTCAATGAAGAAGTTTTTGTATGGTTGAGAAGCGCTACAGGCTTGCCTCCAATGTCAGGATCGACTCCTATAAGCAGGAGAATCTTTCCGTAGAACGGCGACGTCCCCCCGCTTTCAGTAGCAGTGGGGTTTAGAGTCCGGGGTTGATGTTATCCGCTTCGGTGGCCAGTTGCCTGGCATAGGCAGATGGCGTCAATCCGCCAAGTGCCTTCTTCGGTCGCTCCTCGTTGTATTCGCATCGCCA
>JAITWN010000120.1 GCA_031285245.1 Chromatiales bacterium
TGTTGGGCTTCACTGGCGTTCAGCCCAACCTATGATTTGGCAGACTTTCTGCCAAAGCTGATGGATCAGAGCTCAGGATTTAGCGCGCAATGGAATTGATGCAACTGCTTGAAGGAAGCCCCTGGACGGTCGTCGCGCTGGCTGGCGTCTTCGGCCTGCTGGTCGGCAGTTTTCTGAATGTGGTGATCCTGCGCCTGCCAGTGATGATGGAGCGGGAATGGCAACAGCAGTGCGCAGAGTACCTCGACACGACGAGCGCGGCCGGCAAAAACGCCGGTAAGAAAACTGGCAAGGACGCTGAAAAAGAAGAACGCTTCGATCTCATCACGCCGCGCTCGCGTTGCCCGGGCTGCAGACACCAGATCCGCGCCATCGAAAACATCCCGATTTTAAGTTGGCTCGCGCTGCGTGGGCGCTGTTCGTCCTGCGGCAAAGCGATTTCTGCGCGTTATCCGGCAATAGAAGCCGCAACGGCACTGCTGTCGATGGCGATTGCCTGGCATTTCGGCGCGACTGTAGAAACGCTCGCTGCGCTGGTGCTGACCTTCGCGCTGATCGCGCTCAGCGTCATCGATTACGACCATCAGCTTCTTCCCGACAACATCACGCTGCCTTTTTTATGGCTCGGCTTGCTGCTGAATCAGTTTGGCCTCTTCACCGATGGCTTCTCTGCGGTGATCGGCGCCGTCGCCGGCTATCTCACGTTGTGGTCGATCTACTGGTTGTTTCGCTTGCTCACCGGCAAAGAAGGCATGGGCTATGGAGATTTCAAACTGCTGGCGATGCTCGGCGCGTGGCTCGGCTGGCAGTTGCTGCTACCGGTGGTGCTGATTTCCTCGGTGCTCGGCGCGGCGCTTGGTCTCACGCTGATTATCGTGCGCGGTCGTGATCGCCAGTTACCGATTCCCTTCGGACCTTATCTCGCCGCTGCCGGCTGGGTGGCGCTGATGTGGGGCAGCGGCATCGTCGAAGGCTATCTCGATCTGGCAGGCTGGTAAGCTGCCCGATTATGATGGCCGCATGAATGACCATCCTCTTCTGCGCCCCCCTCTTCGTATAGGTCTCACCGGCGGCATCGGTAGCGGTAAATCCACGGTCAGCGCGTACTTTCAGGAGCTTGGCATCCCCGTCATCGATGCCGATGACATCGCGCGCGCGCTGGTTGCGCCCGGTGCGCCCGGCTTTGCGCCGGTGCTCACCGCCTTTGGGCCGGACATCCTCGACGCGCAAGGCCAGCTCGATCGCACTCGGCTGCGGCGCATCATCTTCGCCGACCCGGCGCAACGCAGGGAGCTCGAAGCCATTTTGCATCCGTTGGTGCGCGCGCAGATCCGAGAGTGCGTGCAGGAACTCAGCGCGCCTTATTGCATCATCGCCATTCCGCTGCTAATTGAAACTGGGCAAAGCGATCAGGTCGATCGGGTGCTGGTGATCGATGCACCCGAGGACGTACAACTTGCGCGCGTAATGACGCGCCCCGGCTGGTCAGCGCAGGACGCCAAGCGCGTGATCCGTTCTCAAGCCTCGCGCGCCGAGCGTTTACGCGCTGCTGATGACATCATCGCCAACACTTCTGACCTGCCAGCGCTACAGCTAGCGGTGGCTCAGTTGCATCAGCGTTATCTCACGCTCACAAAACAGCAATTATCAGCACATTAGCTTGCTACTGCGGCTCGACGCGGGCACGAAATCGAGTATCATCTGGCCATGCGCGAAGTTACCTATGAACAGCCGCTGAACGAACGAATCCGCACCTTCCTGCGTCTGGAATTTCTGTTTCGGCACATCGATTACACGCTCGGGAGCGATTCTGCCTGGGATAGCAGAACCACCATCGCCAATCTGCTCGAAGCGCTCAACGTCTTCGCGCGCGGCGACATGAAGACCGAGGTCATCAAGGAGCTGGAACGCCTGTCGGCCACACTGTCGCGGCTGGAAAAAAACCCGGAAGTCGACACCTCCAAACTCGGCCAGATCCTCGATCGCATCGATGTGCTGGTCGACCGACTCTACGTCACCCAAGGCCAGATCGCGCAGGAAACCAAGGACAACGAATTCCTGACTTCCATCAAACAGCGCGCCTCGATCCCCGGCGGCACCTGTGACTTCGATCTGCCAAGCTATCACTACTGGCTGGAAAAACCGCCGCAGGAACGTGGCGAGGCACTGCGCCAGTGGCTCGCGCCGTTTGATAACTTCCGCGCCGCAATCGATCTGATCCTGAATCTGATCCGGGAAAGCGCCTCGCACAGCCGCGAAATCGCCACCGCCGGTTTTTATCAGCAGTCGCTCGACACCACCGTGCCTTACCAGTTGATCCGCGTCACCCTGCCGGCAAACGCGCCCTGCTTCGCCGAAATCAGCGGCGGCAAACACCGCTTCACCGTGCGTATGATGGAAATGCGCGCCTACGAACGCCCCTCCCAATCCACGCAGGACGTCTCATTTATTTTGGGATGCTGCGCGATCTGACCTGCGCTGGGCAGGTAACACCTGCCTGCCTAACTTCCGCGACACAGATCCTGAAGCTTGG
>JAITWN010000153.1 GCA_031285245.1 Chromatiales bacterium
GTAGACGCGAGACGGTTTCATCGAGTGCGTGGCGCTTGGCGCTGGCTTCGCTCCAGGAGCGCATCTGCTGTTCGATGCGGCGCTTCATCTCTTCGACCACACGGCGTTGCTGCGCTACGGCGCCGCCGAGGCGTTCATTGAAACGTCGATGCTGATTAAGCTGCTGGATCGACATGCCTTCGCGGCCAAGCGTCTCCATGCGCTGCTGATATTCGCCCTGAAACTTTTGCAGCTCTTCGAGTCTCAGCTCAGAGCCTTCGTATTGACGACGCAGCTCGGCGAGCGCCTGCGCAGCGCGATCTTCATGGTCTTTGGCAAGACCGGCGACGGTCTGCATGCGTTCGGATCTAACCATCAGCTATCAACCTCTCGCCCGCGCTTGCGGCTGCTGTGCCTGTGCCGGCGCGGCAACTTGTGACTTCATCTGCGGCTTGGCTGTTGCAACGATTTCAGGCGCCGGCGCTGCGGTCAATTCACTGAGCGCGCGCAGACAATCTTTCATCGTCACCTGCTCTTTATTGCTCTGCTGCAGAAAGCGCAGCAGACGCGGCCACATCTCAATCGCTTCATCGATGCGCGGATCACTGCCGCGCATGTAGGCGCCGACGCTGATGAGGTCGCGATTTTTGCGATAGGTCGAATAAATCTGTTTGAAGCGGATAGCCTGGCGACGATGTTCTTCGCTCGCCACTTCGCCCATGACGCGGCTCACCGAGGCTTCGATATCGATCGCGGGATAGTGACCAGAATCAGCGATGTCACGCGACAGCACGATGTGACCATCGAGAATGGCGCGCGCGGCATCGGCGATTGGATCCTGCTGATCATCACCTTCGGCGAGCACGGTATAGAGCGCCGTGATCGAACCTTCGCCTTCGCCATTACCCGCGCGTTCGACAAGCTGCGGCAAACGCGCAAACACCGATGGAGGATAACCGCGCGTTGCCGGCGGCTCGCCGATGGCGAGTGCGACTTCGCGCTGCGCCTGCGCAAAGCGCGTCAGCGAATCCATCAGGAGCAGCACTTTCAATCCCTGATCGCGGAAATATTCCGCGATACTGGTTGCAAGCATCGCGCCGTGCAGACGCAGCATCGGTGGCGTGTCGGCAGGCGTTGCCACCACCACCGCGCGCGCCATGCTCTGCGAACCCAAAATGCGATCGGTGAATTCTTTTACTTCGCGACCACGTTCGCCGATGAGACCGACCACCACCACATCGGCATCGGTGTAACGCGTCATCATGCCAAGCAGCACGCTCTTACCAACGCCGCTGCCAGCAAAAAGACCAAGGCGCTGACCACGACCGATGGTGAGCAGACCATTGATGGCGCGCACACCGACATCGAGCGGTTCGCTGATCAAGCGACGTGCGAGCGGATTAGCCGGCTTGCCATGCAGCGGATAAACCGCATCCGTGCGAACCGGCCCGAGACCATCGAGCGGATTGCCAGTGCCATCGATGACACGACCGAGCAGCCCCATGCCAACGGCTGCAGCATAAGCATGCGCTGTCGGCGTAACGCGAGCATCGGGCACCAAACCGCGAATATCCCCGCTAGGCATGAGATAAGTGCGATCACCCGAGAAGCCGACGACTTCGGCTTCGAGCTTGCCCTGCGGCGTTTCCACCAGACAGCGATCGCCGATCGCCGCCTGACAGCCCACGGCTTCGAGCGTCAGTCCGACCATGCGCGTGATGCGGCCTTCAACGACCAGCGGCAGCGGCTCGCGCAGCAGCGCGCGCTGCGTCTTCAGACGCTCGCACCAAAGGGCGCCGCGCTCTTCACGCAGACTGGCGTTCACCATCACTTCCTCTTTCGCCGCCCAAAAGTTCCGCTGCAATCGCTGCCAGGCGTTTTTCCACGCTGGCATCGATACGTGAGTCATCGGTTTCAACGCGGCAGCCGCCGCGCATCAAAGAAGGATCCTGCACGATCTGCCAACCGCCGCGCGGCGCATCGCCTTCAGCGCTGAACGCTTCGTGCACGATCGCCGCATCATCAGGATGCAGAATCAAACGCACGCCCCGCGCCGCAACTGGCAGCGCTGCTGCGGCCTGCTGCACGACGGCAACGATCTGACCAGGATCGGTTTTGAGTTCACGGCGCACCACATGACGCGCCACCACCATCACCAGACTCATGACCTCATCGACGACACACGCATCGAGTGCGCGCAGCGGTTCATCCAGTAGCTCGATGATTGCAGCGAGGCGTTCGGCCTGCGTCTGCATGTGACGCCGCCCTTGCTCCAAGCCCTCGCGCCGCCCGAGAGCAAACGCTTCGTCATAGGCCTGGCGCTGAATTTCTTCGATGGCCGCAGCAGTGATTGGAGCTTCGTGCTCATTCGCCACTGCGATTGGCACGACCACGCCGACCGCCGGCGCCTGCCAAGGCACGCAGTTCGCGGAATCGGCACCGCTGATGACTTTGCCGTTGATGACCTTAGACGTACTCTTCTCCACCCTTGCCTCCCAACGAGATATCGCCCGACTCGGAGAGTCTTCTTGCGACCGCGAGAATTTCTTTCTGTGCCGCTTCGACATCGCTCAAGCGCACTGGACCCTTGGCTTCCAGATCATCACGCAGCATTTCGCCAGCGCGTTTCGACATATTGCTGATGATCTTGTTTCTGAGCGCCTCATCGGAACCCTTCATCGCCAGCACCAAGCTGTCGGTGGAGATCTCGCGCAGCAGCGCCTGCATATCGCGATCGCTGATGTCGGCGAGATCATCGAAGACAAACATCAGATCCTGAATCTTGCCGCCAAGCTCGGCATTGTATTCATTGACCTGATCCATGATCGCGCCTTCGAGCGAAGGCTCGACCATATTGAGTATGTTAGCCGCAACTTTGACACCGCCAAGTCCTGAGGATTTTCCTGCTGAATTGCCGAGGAACTGTTCTTCGATGACGCGATTGAGTTCCTGTAGCGCTGAGGGCTGCAAGCGATCGAGCACTGCGACGCGCAGCACCACATCGACGCGCAATTTTTCCGGTAGATGTGACAACACTTCAGCAGCCTGCTCGCTGTCGAGATAAGACAGCACCACGGCGATGATCTGCGGATGCTCCATGCGGATCACTTCGACGATGGAGCGCGGGTCGAGCCACTTGAGCTGTTCGAGGCCAGCGGATTCATCGGTTTGCAGCACGCGTTCAAGAATGCTGCTCGCGCGCTCATCGCCCAGCGCTTTCACCAAGACGTTGCGCAGATATTCATGCGAGCCGACGGCATAAGAAGTTTCTTTGCCCACAGCGTCGACGAAATCATGTAGCACGGAGTTCGCCTGCTCGGTGGAGATCTGGCGCAACCCCGCCATCGCGCTGCTCACCTTGTGCACTTCTTTGGGGCCGATGAGCTTGAGCACTTCGGCGGCGTTCTGCTCGCCGATGCTGAGCAGCAAAATGGCGGCGCGATCGATGCCGGAAACACCTGCGGCCGCGGGTGTTTGTTTATTTTTGTCAGAAGCGCTCATGGGCCACTACTCCGCCGTCACCCAGTTACGCACCACTTGCGCCACACGCTTCGGGTCCTGCGCGGCGAGCGCACGCACGGCACTCAGCTTTTCTTCGAATGTCATCGGCTGCTGCGGCGCAGGCAAGGCATTGTTCTTGGCAGGAGCGCCAAGTGTGAGCTGATCTTCAGCCAGCGCCACGGCACCGTTCGCATTCACACTGCCTGGCATCGCCGGCACTGCGACGGTCTTACCCTTGTGCGCTAGTTCGCGCAACACCGGGCGCAGCACACCGAGCACCAGGAAAATGACCAGACCAATGGTGAGAAGCTGTTTACCGACCGCCCACACATCAAAATTCGAGAGCATCGACGGCGGCGGCTCGGGAGCCTCAATCGACGCCTGCGTGAAGGCGGCGCTGACGACGTTGACGCTGTCACCACGCTCGCTGTTGAAACCGATCGCTTCGCGCACGAGTTGCGTCAGACGCTCGATTTCCTGATCGCTAAGCGAGCCGCGCACGGCGACGCCATCCTCGCCCACGGTGGTGCGATGATCGATCACCACAGCTGCCGTCAACCGACGCACCGTGCCACCGCTCATGCGGCTGTGACTGATGGTCTTGTCGAGTTCATAGTTGCGCACCTTGCGGCTCGAGGAACTGCCGCCGGTTTCAGTCGTACCCACCTCATTGCCCGAGACCGGGGCCTGATTCGACAGCGCGCCCGGCACACCATACGGCGCGCGCGCACCGGAAACGGTTTCTTCGACGAGCTGCTCGCTGCGCACCGCGCGCTCATCAGGCGTGAAGCTTTCCTGCGTCTGCTCAGTGACAGTGAAATCGATGTCGGCATTGACCTGCGCTTTGACCGCGCCCGCGCCGATGATCGGCGTCAGAATGTCTTCGATGCGACGGATGTAGGATTCTTCGAGCTGGCGGCGATATTCGAATTGCGTGCTGGAAAGGCGCATTTCCTCATCGCCTTGACGCCCCGTGAGCAGACGGCCGTTCTGATCGACGATGGTGACCTGATCGGCATCGAGATTGGGAATGCTGGCAGCGACCATATGACCGATGGCAGCAGCCTGCGCATCGTTCAGCGTGCGACCTGGATAGAGATCGACCATCACTGATGCGGTCGGACGCTTCTGATTACGCGCGAACGCGGTCTGCTTCGGAATCGCCAGATGCACGCGTGCGCTGCGCACAGCATTGATCGAAGTAATCGTGGTGACGAGTTCGCCTTCGAGCGCGCGCTGATAACGCGCGTTCTCCATGAACTGGCTGACACCGAACCCACCCTTATCACGATCGAGGAGTTCGAAACCTGAGCCGTTGCCATGCGGCAAACCCTCACCAGCAAGCTTCAAGCGCGCTTCATGCACCTGACTTTCCGGCACCATAACTGTCCCGCTCGCATCAGAGAGAGAATATTTGATGCCGGATTTTTCCAGCGATTCGACCACTGCAGAGGCGTCCTGAGCGCTGAGGTTGCTGTAGAGCAGGCGATAATCCGGCGTCTGCGACCACAGCACCGCTGCCACACCGAGCGCGACGCTGGCGGCAAGACCTGCCATCAGCCCGAGCTGACGCACCAGCGGCAGGCCGTAGAAGCCTCGCGCCTGCATCATCACGCTCTCACCCTTCACCATCTCCATACTCATCCCCTGCTCAATCGTTCTTCTCGATACACCGAAGACTGTTCATCGCCAGATCTGTTTAGATTCAGATCTGCATATTCATGATTTCCTGGTACGCATTGACGAATTTGTTGCGCACCTGCATCAGCATCTGAAATTCGATATTGGATTTCTGCGAAGCGATCATGATCTCGGCAAGATCAGTGGGGCCGCCAAGCTGAAAATCTTCGCGCATGCTGGTCACGGTCTGCTGCGATTCGTTGACGTGATCGACGGCCTGCATCAGCAGTTCGGAGAACTTCACATGATCGACGCCCGTTGGCAGATCGGCCTGCCCGCTGCTGGCGGAAGCCGCCATCGCGCGCAGCTGTGACAGTAACTGTGCTCCACCGATTTCGCTCATCGTGCATAGAGTCAGAATCAAGTTGAGTGGGGGGATCGCACGATGA
>JAITWN010000170.1 GCA_031285245.1 Chromatiales bacterium
CTTCGTGCCGACGATGACGTTCTATTTCATCGTGCTGACGCTCGATATAGCCGGAATAACGCGCCTGAATCTCGACCTGCGCAGCGACTGCTTCATCACTCACACCAGGACCCGCGCCAGGAATACGCATCAATGCCTCATAACCGACGCCCGGACGACGCAGCAATTCGAGCAGATTCTGTTCACGTGTGAGCGGCGCACCGAGCAAAGTTTCAGCTTCAATGGCAGCGCTCGTACCTGGGCGCAACCAAGTCGCACGCAAACGCGCTTGCTCGTGTTCGATCAATTCGCAGCGCGCCTCGAAATGCCCGCGCCGATTTTCATCGACGAGACCAAGCGCATGACCCTGCTCGGTCAAACGCAGATCCGCGTTGTCCTCGCGCAGCAGCAGCCGATACTCAGCGCGACTGGTGAACATGCGATACGGCTCGCTGGTGCCGCGCGTCACCAGGTCATCGATGAGCACACCGATGTACGCTTCATCACGACGCGGACACCACGGCTCGAGATCACGCGCCCCGCGCGCCGCGTTGAGTCCGGCGATCAAGCCTTGTGCTGCGGCTTCTTCATAGCCAGTCGTGCCGTTGATCTGGCCGGCGAAATAAAGGCCCGCGATCTGTTTGGTTTCGAGCGAATGGCACAAACCGCGCGGATCGAAATAATCGTACTCGATGGCATAACCGGGGCGCGTGATGTGCGCGCTCTCAAACCCGGCAATCGAACGCACCAACGCGATCTGCACATCAAAAGGCAGACTGGTGGAAATGCCGTTGGGATAAACCTCGTGCGTATCGAGGCCCTCGGGCTCGACGAAAATCTGATGCGAGACGCGATCCGCGAAGCGCACCACTTTGTCTTCGATCGACGGGCAATAGCGCGGACCAACGCCTTCGATGACACCCCCATAGAGCGGCGAACGATCGAGCCCGCTGCGAATGATGTCGTGCGTGCGTTCACTGGTGTGGGTGATATAGCAGGACACCTGCGGCGGATGATCGGCCGTCGAGCCGAGAAAGGAAAACACCGGTCGCGGCTCATCGCCCGGCTGCTCACGCATGCGCGTGAAATCAAGGCTGCGTCCATCAAGCCGCGGCGGCGTACCAGTTTTCAGTCGTCCAACACCTAGCGGCAATTCACGCAAACGCGCAGCAAGTGCAGAAGCGGGCGGATCACCCGCGCGTCCACCGGCGTAATTCTCCATGCCGATGTGAATGCGACCCGCGAGAAAAGTGCCGACGGTGAGCACCACTGTTGCTGCGTGAAAACGCAGTCCCATCTGCGTAACGACACCACGCACGCGACCGTTCTCGACGATGAGATCATCTACCGCCTGCTGAAAAAGTCTCAGTCCCGGCTGATTTTCCACCGCACTGCGCACCGCCTGACGATAGCGCACGCGATCGGCCTGCGCGCGCGTCGCACGCACCGCTGGACCTTTGCTGCCATTCAGTACGCGGAAATGAATGCCGGCGCGATCCGCAGCACGTGCCATAAGGCCGCCGAGCGCATCGATTTCACGCACGAGATGGCCTTTGCCAATGCCGCCGATCGCGGGATTGCAGCTCATCTGCCCAAGCGTATCGACGCTGTGAGTGAGTAGCAGTGTGGAGGCGCCGCAGCGGGCAGCAGCGAGTGCCGCTTCCACACCAGCATGGCCACCGCCGACGACGATGACGTCGAATCTCTCTGCGAATTCCATATAGATAAATAAAGTCGAAGGCCGGCCGCTAAGGAAGGTCTGAAAAACCCCTCTTTTCGTCATTGCGAGGGGCTTTAGCCCCCTTTAGCCCCGGGGGCAATTCAGACTGTTATGTGGGTTGCTTCGGCTTCGCCTCACAATGACGGAGGTTTTTCAGAAGCTCCCTAGCACACCCATGCCGCCTGTCAAAAACGCCTATTAAAAACGAGTTACGAAGCCGATGCCACCGCAGACGACCGCCACCCAGAAGTCTTCCCAAAAGCTGCCAGCAAACCCCGGAGAAACCATCACCAAGCTGGTCGCCGGCATCGGCAACATCATTCTCGGCAAGGGCGACATCATACGCCTTGCTCTGAGCTGCCTGCTAGCCCGCGGCCATCTGCTCATCGAAGACCTGCCCGGCATGGGCAAGACCACGCTGGCGCAAGGGCTCGCACGCGCGCTCGGCCTTGAATTTCAGCGCATCCAGTTCACCAGCGATCTGCTGCCGGCGGACATCATCGGCGTATCGATCTACGAGCGCGAAGCGCAAACCTTCCGTTTTCATCCTGGCCCGGTGTTTTCGCAGGTCGTGCTTGCGGATGAAATCAATCGCGCCACGCCTCGCGCGCAGAGCGCGCTGCTCGAAGCGATGGAAGAACGTCAGGTGACGGTGGAGGGCACAACGCACGCGGTGCCGGAGCCTTTCTTTGTCATCGCAACACAAAACCCAAGCAACCAGACCGGCACTTTCGAACTGCCGGAATCACAGCTCGATCGTTTTCTCATGTGCGTACATATGGGCTATCCCGATCATCACGCTGAACGCGCGCTGCTCACCGGCGGTGATCGCCGCGAACAGCTCGCATCGATACGCCCCTTGCTCACGCCCGCTGAGCTTGTGGCATTGCAGGCGCGCATACCTAACGTGCACGCTTCTGCAGCACTCGTCGATTATGTGCAAGCGCTGCTGCGTTTCAGCCGTGAAGCACCCGGCTTTCGCCTTGGCTTGTCACCGCGCGCCGGTCTTGGCCTGCTGCGCTGCGCGCAGGCCTGGGCGTTGATCGATGGCCGCAATCACGTGCTGCCTGAAGATGTGCAGGCGGTATTGCCAAGCGTCGCTGGCCACCGTTTGCAAGGCGCAGAGGACTCCACCCAAATCTCGCAACAAGAGTTGCTCGCCCGGCTGCGCGCCGTGCCGATTCCCTGATCGCGCTGCGATGTCGTTCTCGCTCGCTACGCTGCCTCATCGTTTGTATCGTCTGCTCGGCGTGGAGCGGCGGCGGGCGCGGCGCGATCGCGTCGTCATCCTCGGCCGCAATCGCATCTTCATTCTGCCAAGTGCGCAGGGCCTGCTCTATGCCGCACTCACCTTCGTCATGCTGCTCGGCGCCGCCAATTACAACAACAGCCTCGCTTTCATCCTCACCTTTGTGCTGATTGCGCTCGGCCTCATCGCGCTGCTGCAAACCTACCGCAACCTCGCTGGTCTGCGTCTGAGCGCGGGGCGCTGTGTACCTATATTTCAGGGCGAAACAGCGCACTTCGAAGTGATGGTGGAAAACCCTACCCGCGCTGCGCGTCACGCGCTCGCCTTGCAGCGCGGACAAGATTCGCCGTTGGTATTTCATCTCGATGGCACAGTGACGACTGCTTCAGTCAGCTGCACCATCATCGTTCCCGTGCAAACCGAGCGCCGTGGACTACTCACGCTCGGGCTGCTGCGCTTGCATACTCGTTATCCACTCGGACTGTTTCGTGCCTGGGTGTACGTCAATCTCGATTTCAAGTGCCTGGTCTACCCGCGCCCAGCCGCACCAAGCGCCAACACGTTGCGCCTCACGAGCGGTATGCGCGGACGCATCACTGATACAGACGGCAACGAAGATTTCATCGGTCATCGCGCTTATCGTCTCGGTGATTCACCGCGACATGTGGACTGGAAAGCCGCCGCACGCAGTGACGCGCTGCTCAGCAAGCGCTTCGGCAGTCAGCAACAAGCACAATGCTGGCTCGATTGGCATGATCATGAAGGCGATAGAGAAACTCGGCTCTCACGCTTGTGCCGCGCCGTGCTCGACGCCGAAGCAAGTGGCATGAGTTACGGCCTGAAACTGCCAACGCTCGTGATCGCGCCCGCGCACGGCGGCGCGCATCGTCATCAATGTCTGCGTGCGCTCGCGCTGTTTGGAATCAAGTCTTGAGCACGATGTCGATAACATCTGCGCCGCTCACGCGCCGCGCACTCGCCATGCTGCTGCTCGCGCTCACCGCTGCCGCCGCACCCCATGCTTTTCATCTGCCGCTTGGCATCATGCTCTTCGTCATCGTGTGCGGACTTTGGCGCTGGATGGTGGAACGCGCGGGTTGGCCCTTGCCCGGTCGCACATTGCGCGCGGTGCTCACCATTGCGGCGCTGTCATTCGTCGTGCTGATCTTCGGCACCGTCTTCGGGCGCGACGCCGGTACCGCGCTACTCTCGGTGATGCTCGGACTCAAACTGCTCGAACTACGCAATTATCGCGATGCCATGCTGACGCTGTTCCTCGGCTGCTTCCTGGTCGTGGTGATGGCGTTTCATTCCCAGGAAATCCCTGTTGCCATCGCACTGCTGACGGCATTGCTGCTGCTGACGATGGCGCTGATCGAACTGCATCGTGATCCAAGCGCGCGCGGCCCAATGCGTAACTTGCAACCTGCCGCAATGATGCTACTTGCCGCCGCACCGCTCGCGGCGCTGATGTTCGTGCTGTTTCCGCGCTTGCCGGCGCCACTATGGGGCTTGCCCGCCGATGCGCACGGCAAAACCACCGGGCTTTCCGAAACCATGTCACCAGGCGCCATCAGCCAACTCGCGACTTCGGATGAAATCGCTTTTCGCGTGCTATTCGATGGAGCGCCACCTGCGGCTGAAGACTTGTATTGGCGCGGTCCGGTGTTCTGGCACACCGATGGACGCAACTGGTCTGTGGGCAATCACCCCGGCATGACAGCATCGCCACGCATGCGCCCTGATTTCACGCCACTCGGCGCGCCCATCAACTACACCGTGATGCTAGAGCCAACCGGTCAATCATGGCTCTTCGCGCTCGATCTGCCATACACTGCGCCCGCAGGCGGCGTGCAGACCGAAGATATGTTTCTGCTCACCGGCCAACCCGTGCGCGAACCACGGCACTACGCGGTAACTTCCTACAGCGCGCATCGCACGCCGGAACTCAGCGCTGCGCAGCGCGAACGTGCACTGCAACTGCCTGATGCCAATCCACGCACCCTCGCGCTCGGCCGCGCCTGGCAGGAGGAGGGCCTTGCACCTGAAACCGCACTACAACGCGCACTCGCCCATTTCCACAACGAAGAATTTCACTACACCTTATCGCCTCCCATGCTCTCAGGCGCCGATCCCGTCGATAGTTTCATGTTTGAAACGCGCGCGGGATTCTGCGAACACTACGCCGCGGCTTTCACTGTATTGATGCGCGCAGCAGGCGTACCTGCACGCATCGTCACTGGCTATCAGGGCGGAGAACGCAATCCCATCGGAGACCATCTCATCGTGCGCCAGCGTGATGCACACGCTTGGGCGGAGGTGTGGCTACCTGCGCAGGGCTGGACACGCGTCGATCCCACTGCCGCTGTTGCGCCGGAACGCATTCAGCACGGCAGCGCGGATCTGCTCGCACGCAGCGGCATCAATGCACGCACGCGTTATGACTTCGGACTTCGCCCATTGCTCGATCGCGTGAGCGCCAGCTGGGATGCGCTCAATACGCGCTGGAATGCCTGGGTGCTCGCTTACGGACCTGACGCGCAGTCTTCGCTGCTCGCCCGCTTCGGGCTGCGCTCCTGGCTCGCGATGACGCTCGCGCTCGCCGGCACGATTGCCATCGTCCTCGTGCTGATCACACTCTTGACGCGCAGCGCGCGCCAGCCGCGCGATCCACTCGTCGAATTGCATACGCGGTTCCGGTCTCGGCTTGCGCGCTTTGGTATCATGACGGAAGCGAGCGAAGGCCCAATCGCGCTCGCCCATCGCGTACGCCAGCGGAACCCCGAGCTGGCTGCCAACGTCGATATGTTCACTGCGCTTTACGTCGCGATGAGATATGGAAAAAAGAATCACACGCCGTCAGACTTGCGCCATCTGCGACGCACACTGGCAAATTTAGGGCGCTGACACCATGCACAAGAACGAACTCATTCCCCGGCTGTCGCGCACGGCAATCTTCGATGACTTCACCCGCGAAGACTACGAGGCGTTAGTCACTTATCTCAGCGTCCACAAAGTCGATGAAGGCTCGCTCATTTTCCGCGAAGGCGAGAAGGGCACACGCATGTGTCTGCTGCTCGAGGGACGCCTCGAAGTCTACAAAGCCGACGAGACTGGTTCGGCAAAAAAAATCACCGACATCAGCCCCGGCAAGCTGATCGGTGAAATGTCGATGATCGACAGCATGCCGTATTCAGCAACAGTGATCGCGTCCGCCTCATCCACGCTGGTTATGCTGTCGCGAGACAATCTGCAACGCGTATGCGAAGAGCGCCCGCGTGTCGGCAATAAACTGCTGTGGAAAATCAGCCATCTGCTCAGCCTGCGTCTGCGTCAGACGACGGGCCGACTCACCGATTATTTGTGATTCATCGCGCGCTTGCACGGCGCGTTTCATGCGTTGATTAGGTTGTGCAGGGAAATAATGTTTCCCATACGCACGATTGTCCGCTCGGTAATATGCCGTATCATAAGCGCCACGTCCGGCATGGAGCCCCTGCATGACTGAAGTAAGTACATGGCTAGCCCAGTGGCTGGCTGTTCCAGAGATTCAAGCATCGGTCGTTCCCTTCATCGTCGCCTTCGTCGCTGCGTTGATCCTGCGTCCGCTCGGTGGTATTGCGAGCGGTCTTGGTTTTGCGCTCGGCTTCTGCGCATCGGCTTATTTCGTGATGGGCTTTGATCACACGGGCATCAAATTCACGCCGCTCACCGGTACGCGCAAGCTACTACTTGCTGGCGCGGGCGCGGTCATCGTCGGCCTGCTCGCCGATCTGCTGCTATCGCGTGACCGCAAGCCCTGGATACGCGCTGCCGTCTTCGTCATCGCTGGCATGGGCACTGCGCTGTGGCTAATCTCTCCACGTCTCGATCGCCTCGAAGGCAATGCACTCTGGATCACCATCGCGATAGCAACCACATGGGCGGGGTGGCTGGCGGCGAGTCTCGATATGCTCAATCGTCGTCCACTCGCACTGGCGATCTCGGCGCTGATGCTCAGCATCGGCGTGAGTGTATGCGCACTGCTCGGCGCCTCCGCGCAGATCGCGCAGCTGAGCGGCGCCGTTGCCGCATCTGCCGGCGCGCTCGCGCTGGTGATGGTGCTCTTTGGCGCAGCGGTGCCGGGCGGCGGTTTCGCGCTGCCAGCTGCGTTGCTCACCGCGCTCGCCGGCATCTCAGCCGTGCTCTTTGCGCGGCTACCTTGGTATGCGCTATCGCCGCTCGTGCTGATTCCGCTGCTGGCGTATCTGCCCGTGCCGTCCAACCACAATCGTTTCCTGCAAGGACTGGTGCTCGCGCTTTACACCGCGCCTGCGGCGGCAGGCGCAATCGCGCTCGCTTGGCGAGCCAGCACCTGAAAAGATCCTGTAAAGAATTAGGCCGTCATCATCAAACGAAGAAGGAGTAACACCCATGCGTTCAGTAGCTTTCACCACCGCCGCCGTGCTCGTCGCCGCGCTGCCTTTCACCTCCAGCAATGCCGCGCCGGTTTCTTACACCGTCGATGCCGCACACACCTATCCGTCTTTCGAAATCAATCATCTCGGTTTCTCGACCATACGTGGCCGCTTCAACTCGACCGAAGGCAGAATCAGCCTCGACACCAGCGCGGGCACTGGCTCGGTTGAAGTCACCATCGACGCCGCATCGATCGACACCGGCTTCGCCAAGCGTGACGATCACCTGCGCTCGCCAGATTTTCTGAACACCGGTGAATTCCCGAAGATCACCTACAAGTCGACCAAAGTCACGCTTGCCAAGGACACCGGCAAAGTTGAAGGCAACCTCACCATCAACGGCGTCACCAAATCGGTTCCGCTCGAGATCACGCATTTCCATTGCGGCCAGAACCCGATGAACAAGAAAGATGCTTGCGGCTTTGATGCGGTGGCAACGATCAAGCGCTCGGACTTCGGCGTCACCTACGCGGTGCCAGCAGTTGCCGACGAAATGAAGATCCTGCTCGGCCTGGAAGCCTCGCGCGATTGATGCTGTTCAAGAGCCCGCCCCCTGAGTGATTAGAGGGCGGGCTTTTCTTGGCCGTTAGGTAAAAGCAACGCGGCAAATAACCCGTCAGATTCACTCCCACCAGCACGCCATCCACAACAGATTTGGAGCTCACACCTCCCGACGACAGCTTAACCGTGAATTCGCCCACATATCCCGACTGAACACGGTTGCTCAGCCCAACCTACGAGACCTTTTTTCGTGTCTTTTACCCAGTACTGCATGAATCAAACGCAAAGCAGAAGATCGGCACAATTCGCCGAAGTACGACATTGCATCCGGACCATCCCCGCACCAGACTAGGGCGCAAGCAAAAACTGACTCTGGAGATACCCATGACCAGCAAAGCCCTCGGCCTCGATGATTCGCTTCAGCGGTACGTACTCGATGTTTCGCTGCGTGAAACTGCGGTGCAGCGGGCGCTGCGTGAAGAAAGTGATCGTCATGAGCGTGCGCAAATGCGCACGGCGGCGGATCAGGCGCAATTCATTGCGCTATTGCTGAAACTGATCGATGCGCGGCGCGTGCTTGAGATCGGCACGTTCACCGGCTATGGCAGCCTCACCATGGCGCAGGCGTTGCCTGCGGATGGACACGTCATCACCTGCGATCTCAATGATGAATGGACTAAGACAGCGCGCAAATACTGGCAGCAGGCAGATGTTTTCCATCGTATCGAGCTGCGCCTCGGGCCGGCGCTCGATACGCTCGATGCATTACTCGCAGCAGGTGAGAGTGGGCGTTTTGATTTCGCTTACATCGATGCCGACAAAACCAATATGCGCACCTATTACGAGCGCTGCTTGAAGCTGGTGCGCGCGCAGGGTTTGATCGCTATCGATAACGTATTGTGGGGCGGCAGCGTCATCAACAAAGCAGACAACGACGAAAACACCATCGCCATCCGCGACTTCAACGCGAGCTTGCATAATGATCAGCGCGTCGACATCAGCCTGCTACCAATCGGTGATGGCCTCACCATCACCCGCATCAGATGAAGACGGAGATCTTGTGGGGAACCTAGCGCAGACGGTCAAATCAGCCTACACGGCTGGCCTGCTTGCGTGCGAGCGGTGCATCGGCGAGGCGCAAGATGGCGTCGGCGATTTCGTAGAGATCCATGACGCAGTCAGCGGCGCCGAGGCGCACGGCTTCACCCGGCATGCCCCACACCACGCTGCTGCGCTCATCCTGTGCGATGGTGGCGGCTCCTGCATCCTTCATTTCCTTGAGGCCGGCGGCGCCGTCATCCCCCATGCCGGTCAGGATGACACCGATGGCGTTGGGGCCGGCGTTTTGCGCCACAGAACGAAACATGACATCGACGCTCGGGCGATGACGATTCACCGGCGGACCATCGCTCAAGCGGCAGATATAACGCGCACCATCGCGCACCACCAGCAGATGGCTGTTACCCGGCGCGATCAATACGTGTCCCGGCAAGATCTGCTGACCATCGCGCGCTTGAGAAACCGTCATCGCTGATTCGCGATTCATGCGCGCGGCAAACGGTGCACTGAAGGCTTCTGGAATATGCTGCGAGATCACCACGCCCGGCGCATCTGGCGGCAGGCGTACTAGAACTTCCTTGATCGCTTCGGTGCCGCCCGTGGATGCGCCGATCGCGATCAAGCGTTCCGTGGTGCGAAAGTGCGTCGGACTCTCGCGGCGCAGCACGACATCGGCATTGTAACGCGTCTCGATCACGCGCGCCGTCATGCTAGGTGCGCGCACACTGGTACGCGCGGCCATCTTCACCTTGGCGACGACTTCGTCACGATAGCCTTCCAGCGTATGCGCAAGATCCACCTTCGGCTTAGAAACAAAATCGATCGCGCCGAGCTCGAGCGCGCGCAGCGTGATATCGGCGCTCTTTTCCGTGAGCGATGACACCATCACCACCGGCATCGGACGCAGGCGCATGAGGTTGGAAAGGAAAGTCACGCCATCCATCTTTGGCATCTCAACATCGAGGGTCAGCACATCGGGATTGAGACTTTTGATTTTGTCGCGCGCGATGTAAGGATCCTGAGCTGTACCGATGACGTCGATATCCGGATCCGACTCCAGCATATTGGTCAGCAATTGACGCACCAGCGCAGAATCGTCAATCACCAAAACGCGAATTTTCTTCATGCCCCTTCCTCCCGATTATTCTTGCCTCTGCGGCACTCAGAACAATGTAACGTCGCCATCTTGCTTGCGCACCAGCGCCTGCTGATACGCGCGTTCGCGCGCAACGATGTTGTCATCGTGCATCTTGAGCAGCCGTTTCATGAAAACCTTGCCTGTAGACGGTTGGTAAAAAATCTTGCGCGGATAGATATCACCAAGATCGCTCGCTACCAGTCTGATACCTTCGTCTTCAATATAAGATTGAACGAAGTCGATGTTCTTGCGTCCGATATCGGCCATGTGCGAAATGATCTTACCGCCGCCGAATACTTTGACTTCGAGCCGGTCGCGACGACCGCCATATTTGAGAATGTCATTGATGAGTCGCTCCATGGCATGGCTGCCATAGCGCGTGGACGCATCGACTCCTGGCGCCTCCCAGCTAGAGGCGCTGCCCGCACCTTGCGTTGGCAGCATGAAATGATTCATGCCGCCAACACCATTGGCGCTGTCGCGCACGCACGCTGACACACAAGACCCAAGCACGGTCAGAATCATTTCATTCTTGGTGGTAACGTAATAATCACCTGGCAGAATCTTGGCCACCACGCAGTTATGGGTATTGTCCCAATAGCGATTGATGTGCTCGAAGCCCGGCAAAACGGCATCCATGCGCGCGCGCAAACCATCCTGGTTAGTGGAAAGCTCCTGCTTCATTTGCCTGCGGCCGAGCCGTCCAATTTCCGGTAGATCGTTCTGCCGATCAGCTCAAAGCGCTCGCACACTTTATAAAGCGTTTCGGAATGGCCGATGAAAAGGTGCCCGTCGGCGCACAAAATATTCGCGTAGCGATCAAATAACCGCCGCTGCGTATCCTTGTCGAAATAGATCACCACATTGCGACAGAAAATAAGATCGAACGGCCCGCGCATCGGCCATTCCTCGATCAGATTCAGACAGCGGAAGGTGATCAGATCGCGGATTTCATCACGCATCCGCACTTTTTCCGCTTGATTGCCCGCACCCTTATTTACATAACGCCGCTGATACTGCTCGGGAATGCCGGTGATGCGATCCGCCGTATAAATTCCGCTCGCGGCGCGATCGATCACATTGGTGTCGATATCCGTCGCCAGAATCTTGATATCCCAGCCCTGATTCTTCGGCATCAGATCATGCACCACCATGGCGATGGAGTAGGGCTCTTCGCCAGTGGAGCAACCCGCTGACCAGATGCGAATGCGGCGCGAGCTAGCATTCAAGCGCAGCAATGCGGGCAACACATCACTGCGCAGATAATCGAAATGATGCGATTCGCGGAAAAATGCCGTCAGATTAGTGGTGATCGCGTTGACGACCTCCGGCAATTCTTCGCTGTGCGCTTCCACATACTGGCAATATTCAGAAAATCGCGTCATGCCCAGCGTGCGCAAACGCTTCGCCAGCCGACCATAGACGAGATCCTCCTTGCCTTCGGCAAGCGAGATCCCCGTACGCTTAAGGACCAATCGACGAATGAAGTCGAAGTCCCGCGCGGTGAATTCCAGTTCGTGTTTTTTGGTAGCTGCAGCCTGATTTCCTGCCACGTCTAGCTCTCCCTTCAGGCGACTCGTCGAGGCTTGCGAACTACGCTGCGCACGGGAGAAGCTGCAGCGTTGTCACTATGATTCGAAACCGGCGCACGCACTGCCTCGCGACGCGGATCAGCACTGCGGAAGAAGCCGACGATATCGACCAAGGCTTCTGATTCGCTGGCGAGCAATTTGCTCGCGCGCGCGGAATCATCGACCAAGCGCGCGTTTTGCTGCGTGATGTGATCGAGCTGCATGACGGCATTGCCGACCTGATCGATACCCGCCGCCTGCTCGCGGCTCGCACCGGCGATATCCGAAATAGCGGTGTTGACCTTCGACACTCGGTTCACGATATCGTTGAGCGTCTGGCCTGATTCGTTGACCAAGCGGCGGCCGTTTTCCACCTTGTGGACGGTATCGGAGATAAGATTCTTGATCTCACGCGCCGAAGACGCGCTGCGCTGGGCGAGATTACGCACTTCACCAGCAACCACCGCGAAGCCACGACCTTGTTCGCCAGCGCGTGCCGCCTCAACCGCGGCATTGAGCGCGAGCAGATTGGTCTGAAAAGCGATTTCATCGATCACGGTGCTGATCTCGGCGATGCGCTTGCTCGCTGAATCGATCTCGCTCATCGCTTCCACCGCGCGCATCACCACCGCGCCACCCACTTGCGCCGAAGCGCGCGTTTCTTCCATCAACTGACTCGCCTGCGAGGCGTTGTCTGCATTCTCACGCACGGTGCTGGTCAGCTCTTCCATGCTGGAAGCCGTTTCCTCCAGCGAAGAAGCCTGCGCCTCGGTACGCGATGACAGACTAGAGATACCGCTCGCGATACCGGCGCTGGCCTCGCCCACCACCCCGGCCTTGGTGACCACATCCGACACCATGGTGTGCAGCGTGCCCTGCATGACATTCAGCGTATGCATCAGCTCTCGGAACTCTCCCTTGCCTTCGAATTCAGTCCGGCATTGGAGATCACCCGCAGCAAGGCGCTGTGACATGCGCTGGACTTCGCGCAGCGGACGCACGATGAGCGCGCGCAGATGAGACGACATACCAGCCAGCAGAATTGCATTACCGAGCACGGAAACCCAAGTGGTACC
>JAITWN010000017.1 GCA_031285245.1 Chromatiales bacterium
GTTCGTCGATGTCGATCCGCAGAGCTATAACATCGCCGCTGCGGCGATCGAGGCTGCGATCACGCCGCGCACACGTGCGGTGTTGCCAGTGCATCTCTATGGTCAAGCTGCCGCGGTGGATGAAATCGCTGTGCTTTGTGAGCGTCGCGGTCTCGTCTTGATCGAAGATTGCGCGCAGTCTTTCGGTGCGCGTCGCGCTGGCCGTATGACCGGCAGCTTCGGGATCGCGGGTTGTTTCAGCTTTTATCCCAGTAAGAATCTTGCGGGCATGGGCGATGGCGGACTGGTGACAACCTCCAGCGCTGAATTCGCAGCGCACCTGCGGCGGTTGCGCAATCATGGCAGCGATGAATACGGCGTCTATGATGAAACTGGCTTCAATAGCCGCATGGATGAATTACAGGCCGCGGTGCTGCGCATCAAGCTGCGCCATGTCGCTGTCTATAATGCGGCGCGGCGAGTGGCAGCGCGTGAGTATGCGGCGGCACTTGCTGGCGCGGCGGTGCGCGTGCCGAGTGAGAGTGCGCGCGGTGAGCATGTCTATCATCAATACACTATTCTGTGCGCCAATCGCGAGCGCGTGCAGACAGCACTTGCCGCAGCAGGCATCGCTTCGGCGCTTCATTACCGGCTGGCGCTGCATCAGCAGCGGGTGCTGACGCAGTACGCGGATAATGCGTTGCCGGTCGCTGAGCGCGTGGCGGCGAGTTGTTTGTGTCTGCCGATGTTTCCTGGCATCACCAGCGCGCAGATCGCGCGCGTCGCCCGCGTCATTCATGCCGCGGCGTGAGAAGCCTTACTTGCGCAGCACTGTTGCGATGCGTCCGCCAAGTTCATAGAAGAGCAATCCGGAGAGAATCAGCGCCGTCCCCGCGAGTTCGTGTTCACCAATGACTTCACCGTTCAGCTCATGCCCGAGAAGGAGGGCTATCACTGGCGTGATGAGCTGAATCAGCGCGACTCGTCCTGCCGCGAGGCGACGCAGCGCGTAGAAATACAGCACGAAGCCAAGGCCCGAACCAATCGCTCCCAGATAAACAATCGATCCCAGCGCGCGCGTTGGCAGACTCTGCGGCCATTGACCATCGAACACGATGAAAGTCAGCAAATAGCAGGGCAGGGCGAACATCAGCGCACCGGTGGTGAGCGCGAGCGCGTTCATATCGGGGTTGGTGTGCTTTACCCACACCGAGCTCACCGAATGCAGCATTACCCCTGCCAGCACCGCGATCAAACCCCAGCCTGCGGCGCGCGCCATCACGGCGCCGTCGCCGAAGATCAGTATCAAGCCGGCAATGCCGATCAGCGTGCCGGCAATCTTCGTGGGCGTGAAATCTTCATCCAGCCAGAGCGCGGCGAGTGCGCCGATCATGATCGGACATAGTCCGAACAGCACGGAGATCAGCCCGGATGGCACATGCTGCGCGCCCCAGTAAACACACATCATCGAACCATAGATGCCGAGCGCGGCGGCGGCATAGGAGTGCAGCGCGCGGCGATGCATGGGTAGACGCACGCGCAGCAGCGCAAGCAGCAGCAGGCACAGCGCGGCAGCGATCACCATGCGCGCGGTCACGCCGAAGAGAAACCCCGGTCCTTCGCTGCTCCATTTGACGGTGAGGGGGGTCGTTGCCCAGATGATAATGACACCCGCAAAAGCCACCGCTATCGACATCGTTTTACTCCAGCTGCGAAATACAAAGTACAAAAAAAGGCCGCGGTCCTTAAGGGGCTGCGGCCTTTGGTGAAACTGATGCGGTGTTTGAGACTTAGCCGTTCAGCTCCTCTGCGGGCACGCAGCCGCGTCGCACGACGACCCATAGTGCAATAGAGGAGCGAGAGACGACTTTGTGCTTGGAAGCGAACATGTGGCGAGTGTGCATGCAGGGCATGAGGGCTGTCAATGTCGTTATGGAATGCGATCGTCAGTGGTGGAGTTTGGCGGCGCGGCGATGGCAACAATGCGCGCGCCTTGCGTCGTATTGCGGGCGCGCGTTGTTTGCAGCGCGATTGCGCCGGTACCGAGCGTGGCCAGCAGTAGACTTGTAAACCCTGCCGCACTCGGAACGAAGCGATAGCACAGCCACAGCAGAGCGAAAGCCGGGATCAGTGCGATCAGCAGCCAGCGTGCTCTTTCGCTCCGTCTGCCGATGATGAGCAGCAAGAGCTGAGCGATGAACATCATGCCGGTCACGAAGCCGAACAGCAGCAGGGTGGGGTAGAGCAGCATCGCGACAATGCCGATCGGCGCGCCGATCGCGGTCGCCATCAGCATGAGCGACAAGGGCGGGAGCAGAAGCAGTATCGCGATGCCAAGGCCAAGCGTCGCCCAGAGCCGTGTTCCGATGTTGGATGAGGCCGCCAGCGAGAAGCGTGGGAAGATCACGTGATAAAGAAACGCGGCGGTGAGCAGCATGAGTACAAGCATGATCGACGGCCAGTAAGTCACGCTTGGCGCTTCATCCATCATGCCCGCTGCGCCATCTCCCACCGTACCTTGGAGGGCACTTTCGCTTGCTGCACCAAGCTCCGGCTCATTGAGCCCGTGCATGGAGATCAGCGGGTGCTGCACGGCTTCGTGGTTGAGTTCGCCCGTGATCACCGCGCCCGGCTCGACCTGCGGCGGCTCTGGCCCTTGATGCGTGAGATTGCCTTCGATGCGCGCTGTCGGCAGCAGATGCAGGCTCTTCGCGCGCACGATCACATCTGAAGTGATATGCCCTGAAATCGTGACGGTGCTGGCGGCAATATGCGCCCTGCCGGCGATGTCGCCATCGATTTTGATATTCCTGCCGGCAAGCCAGGCGCGTCCGCCAACCTGCGTGCCCGGCAACAGTCGCACGAATCCGCCAGCAACCACCGCATCGCCATCGATGTTGCCAGCGAGGCGCACTTGACCGCCGACAGCGCGTACATCGTCATGCACCTGTGCGCTGATATCTACCTGACCACCTGCGACGAGGACATCGCCATCGACTTCGCGTTCGATCTGCACCTGGCCGCCGGCGACGACGACATCGCCTGCCGCATGTGCATCTACGCGTATGCTGCGTCCGATGAGATAGAGATCTTCATCGACTTCGCCATGCATGAAGACATGAGACTGCAAGCCAAGTGCGCCAGCGCTGTTACCGCTTAGTGCCAGCACGAATAAAAGAGAAAGAGCCAGAATCCGCTTCATTGCGCGTTCTCCGGTCGGTTGCCGATACAGTATTGGGTTCGTCAGCATAGCAGCGCCGCTCGGGTGACGAAACCAAGAGTGCTGAACCAAGGACGCATTGGGGTGACGCCGGATGGCCGACTGCGCTGCGAGTGAAGCGCAGACGGAGGCGGACAGCGTTTCCCTGTATGATGTTGCGAACCGGAAATATCGTTTCTCCAAACCTTGTTTCTCTGTGGCTGAAAAAAAGCATCTGAGCATTGTTCCAGCCGGCGCGAGCATCATGCTTGCGAGCGCGCTCCTGCTGTTGCTACCGAGCGCGATGGCAAGCGAGCGTGCAGCGCTCGCTGATGAAGCGCCGGTGAGTGCAGCGGCCGTGCTTCACCATGATGATGCGGGCAGCGATGCGGCCGAAAGCGCGCAGATCCAAAGTGCAGGTCTCGACGCCACTGATGGCGAAGCCACACATGAAGTGCTGGATCATGGCGCGCTGAGCCCTTGGGATGCGGATCTTGCTCCGGCTGGCTATGCCGGCGATGAAGCTGAAACGCCCGAAGAGGAAGCTTCTGGGCCTGTGATGCAGGCGATCCAGGGCGGACAGGCTGCTTTGACGCGCGGCGTGGTGCGATTATCGCGCGGCATGGATCGCATGCTCGGTGCGCGCCAGACTTTTCCCGACGAAGCGTACGATTCTGTGCTGCGGGCGCGCATCATTCAGCGCTTCGATGATGCTGGCGGGAGCGGTCTTCAGCCATCAATCGGTGGACGGCTCAGTCTGCCTGGCGCCGAAGAGCGCTGGAGCTTGATCTTTCTGAGCGATGACTATAATGATCCGCTCGATCGCGAGCGTGGCACCAACAATGAAGTCGATCCTACCCGGCGCCGCTCAATTGCAGTGAGGTACTTGCCGCCTTTGGAGCGTTGGAAAAGCTCACTTTCAGCCGGTTTGCGCACAGGGCCGATCGATGCGCTGGTGCGCGGGCGATTATGGCGAGAGTTTTACATCGGGATTTTCATGATCCGCCCCACGCAGACGCTGTTCTGGTATGAGCAGCGCGGGAGCGGCGCTTCCAGCGATGTGCGTTTGGAGTATCCCATCGGCATCAACAAGCTGCTGCGCAGTGATACCGGGGCGACCTGGTTCAATCGCGATCGGCAGTTTTATTACGACCATGTATTCTCTTTTCTGCACCCCTTGAATGCTAAAAGCGCTTTGCTGTGGCAGTTTGGAGTGCAGGCGGAAAGCGAGCCTAACGCTAATGTCACCAACTACTACGCGCAGGTGCGTTGGCGCAGTTTGGTCTATAGCAATTGGTTGATTTTCGAGATGCGCCCGCAGCTCATTCGAGAGCGAGAAAATGATTTTCGCCTCGAGCGTCGGTTCTATATAGGGTTCGAACTGCTCTTCGGTCTGTCCAAACGCAGCCGACTCTGATACGCCCCGTGTCAGTGCGTACGGTTGGCGCCGCACGGCGCACAGCCTCTTCGCGTGTTAGCATCGCCCGCAGCTACGCTAAGCGGGAGAGCCGGCGATGATCGATTCACGTGCGTGTGCCATCCTGCCATTCATCTCTTTGCTTTTGATCGCATCGCCCGCAGCGGCGCTTGAATCATTCGCGCGCGATGATTTCGCCCGTACCACACTCGCGCTAGGTAGCAACGCACAGGCCCATGCGGTGGCACTGCAGCCCGATGGCGCGATGGTGGTCGCGGCAAGCGCCGACAGTGATTTCAAACTCGTGCGC
>JAITWN010000059.1 GCA_031285245.1 Chromatiales bacterium
GCGGACTTTTGCCATGAGCGTGCACCTGAGCCTTGGCAAGCCCCCTCGCGCAGTGAGCGGGAACTCAAGGCATTGGTCCTGCGTCTGGACGCGCTACAGGCCATGCGCACCCAGGAAAGCAATCGCTGGGAAGTAGCAAGCGAGATCGTCAAAGGCGATATTGCTCAGCACATCAACTGGCTTGATACCCAGATCAAGCACGTGACGAAGCTGATTCGCGATCACATCGACAACGACCCCGACCTGCGCGACAAACAGGCGTTGCTGGACAGCATTCCTGGCATCGGTGAACGCACGATAGCGTTCCTGCTGGCGTTCTGCATGCATCCGGGACGTTTTAACAATGCCCGTCAGGCCGCGGCCTTTGCCGGCCTGGACCCGCGCCAGCATGAGTCCGGTTCAAGCGTGAGAGGCAAAGCGCGCCTCTCCAAAATCGGCCATGCCTTGCTGCGCAAGGCGCTGTACATGCCCGCGATGGTGACCTTATCCAAAACCGCATGGGGACAGAGCTTTAGACACCGCCTGTCAGCCTCCGGCAAGCCACCCAAGCTCATCATTGGCGCCATGATGCGCAAACTCGTGCATGTCGCTTTCGGTGTGCTCAAGTCCGGTAAAAAATTTGATCCGGCACTGCACGGCGCTTGACGGGATTAACAGTATCTACAGGGAAGTACTTGCGGGCGTCCGACGAAAGCGCCACCCAGCCACCGAACGCAACAGGCTCGATGCGGGCCGAGCATGATTCATTCCGGTCATCAGTCGGAGCTCTTTTAGCGATATCCTGCGACGCCGCTGCGCTTCGTACAGGATGACAATGAGACAAGCCAAACCCCGCGCGCTTTGGTTTAATGAGCCCCTGAATTTCATGCCTCATAAGGAGCTCCCATGCGCATTCTGCACACCATGATCCGGGTCGGTGATCTCGACCGCTCCATCGACTTCTACACCAACATCTTCGGCATGCAGCTGCTCAGCCGCAAAGACTACCCGGACGGCAAATTCACCCTCGCCTTCATCGGCTATGGCGACGAAGCCTCCAACACCGTCATCGAACTGACCCACAACTGGGAAACCAAGAGCTACGAGCTCGGCAACGGTTTCGGCCACATCGCCATCGCCGTGCCGAATGCCTACAAGGCCTGCGACGACATCGCCGCCAAGGGCGGCAACGTCGTGCGTCCCGCCGGCCCGATGAAACACGGCACCACCGTCATCGCCTTCGTCAAAGACCCCGACGGTTACATGATCGAACTCATCGAGCGCAGCTGAGCAAGGCCTCCCCGCCATGGCCGACATCCTGCTGCTCCTGCTCGGAGCCATCCTGGTCAACAACGTCGTTCTCACCCAGTACCTCGGGCTGTGCCCGTTCATGGGCGTGGGCGGCAAGCTGGAAACCGCGATCGGGATGTCGGCGCTCACCACCTTCGTGCTCACGCTTTCCTCGATCCTCAATTACTTCATCTATCACTATCTGCTGCTGCCGTTCGACCTCGGATTTCTGCGCATCATCGCGTTCATCGTGGTGATCGCGGCCATCGTCAACTTCACTGAAATCGCGATGCACAAGACGGCGCCGCTGCTGCATAAAGTGCTCGGCCTCTTTCTACCGCTCGTGACCACCAACTGCGCGATTCTCGGCGTGGCGCTGCTGAACAGCGAGCGCGCCAGCAGTCTCATCGAATCGGTGTTCCATGGCTTCGGCGCCGCGGTGGGTTTCTCCCTGGTATTGGTGCTGTTCGCCGCGATGCGCGAACGCCTGACGGTGAGCGACATTCCCGCGCCATTCCAGGGCTCCGCCATTTCCCTCGTCACCGCCGGCCTGATGGCGCTCGCCTTCATGGGCTTTTCCGGGCTGGTATAACGTGGCCTTGCTCCCCGCCATTTTGATTCTGCTCGCGCTGGCGCTCGGCGCCGGTGCCGCGCTTGCTTATGCCGCGCGGCGTTTCAAGGTGGAAGACGCGCCGCTCGTCGAACGCATCAACGCGCTGCTGCCGCAGACGCAGTGCGGGCAATGTGGGCATCCCGGTTGCCATCCCTATGCCAAAGCCATCGCCGCGGGCGAAGCGATCAACCGTTGTCCGCCCGGTGGCGACAGCACCATTCGTTCCCTGGCACGCCTGCTCGCGCAGGAGCCGCACCCGCTCGATCCCACGCATGGACACGAAGATGTGCGCAAGGTGGCCTACATCCGCGAACCGGAATGCATCGGCTGCACCAAGTGCATTCAGGCCTGCCCGGTGGACGCGATTGTGGGCAGCGCCAAGCACATGCACACCGTGATCGTCAGCGAATGCACCGGCTGCGATCTCTGCGTAGCGCCCTGCCCGGTGGATTGCATCGACATGATTCCGCTGAGAAACCCACAGCAAAACTGGTCCTGGCCGCGCCCCGATCCGCGCCGCGCCGGCATCGACCTGATCGCCACCGACTTACTGCACAGGGCCGGATGATGACCGCTGCATCCAAAACCTGGCCCCTGCCGCGCAGCATTCATCCTCCAGGGCACAAGGCGCAGTCGTTGCGTGAACCGATCCGCGCGCTGCCCTTGCCTGAGCGCTTGGTCATTCCGCTGACTCAGCCTGGTTATGCGCAGCCGCAACTGTTCGTGCAGGTGGGTGACCACGTGCTGAAGGGACAACTGCTCGCTCGCGGCACGGGCGCGCTGAACCTCGCCTGCCATGCTTCCAGCTCCGGCACCGTGACCGCGATCGCCGAGCTGCCCGTGCCGAATGCATCGGGCCTTCCTGAACTCTGCGCCGTCATCGCCACCGATGGCCGCGACGAATGGCACTACTTGCCGCCGCTCGATCCCGCCAGCGTCGACGTCAAACATCTGCTGGAACGCATCGGCGACGCCGGCATCAGCGGCCTTGGCGGAGCGGGCTTCCCCACGCAAGCCAAACTGCGCGGCGCGCTGGAGCGCACGCGGACGCTCGTCATCAACGCCGCCGAATGCGAACCCTTCATCACCGCCGACGACATGCTGCTGCGCGAACAGGCACAGAGCGTCGTCGCGGGCATCGCGATTCTGTTGCGACTCACCACGCCCGAGCGCTGTTTGATCGGCATCGAGGACGACAAGCAGCAAGCGCTTGCCGCGCTGCGCGGCGCGGTGGCGGCGCTAGGCGACGAACGCATCAGCATCGTGGTGATTCCGACGCGCTATCCCTCCGGCGCGGAAAAACAATTGATCTACATGCTCACTGGCATCGAGATTCCCTCCGGCAGCTATCCGATCGAGCGCGGCATCCTGTGCCACAACGTCGGCACCTGCCATGCGATCACGCGTGCGGTGTTTCATGGCGAAGCGCTCGTCAGCCGCATCGTCACCATCACCGGCGCCGCGCTGCGCCGCCCGGGCAATTTCGAGACTTTGATGGGCACACCGTTCAGCGCCTTGCTCGCGGCCTGCGAGTTGGACGAAGCGCAACTCTCGCGCCTCATCCAC
>JAITWN010000172.1 GCA_031285245.1 Chromatiales bacterium
TGGGCTGAACGTGCCGCCTGCGTTGGCGGCGACGACGATGTTGATGCAGGCAACGGCAACGAAGGCGGGTTGGCCTGCACCCACCGAGAGTGCTACCGCAGCCATGATCAGCGCGGTGGTGAGATTGTCGGCAAAGGGCGAGATGACAAAGGCAAGCAAACCCGTGAGCCAGAATATTGTACGCAGCGAGAATCCAGCCGAAACCATGCGACTGCGTAGCGCGCTGAAGAGATTGCGCTCGCTCATGGTGTTGATATAAGTCATTGCGGCGATCAGGAACAGCAACAGCTCAGCGTAATCGAGCAGATAGTGGCGAATCGCGACCGCCACTGTTTCACGGGCACCTGCCTGCGCGTAAGCGATGCCGATGAGCAGCCAGATCAGGCCGGCGCCAATCACTACCGGTTTGGATTTGCGCAGATGAATAAACTCCTCCATCACTACCAGCAGGTAGGAAATGGCGAAGATGGCTATGCAAGCAAAGCCGACCCAGTGCCCTGTCAGATCAAGCGGCGCGGCGGCAGCCTCGGCAGCGAAAGCGGAGCCGCAGGCCATAAGCAAAAGGGCGAACGCGCTGAAGCGGGCGCAAAGGCGAAATGCGGACATAGGGTGGCCGATATGATTGCTTGCGGGAGAAGGCAGCATTCTCCCATTGCCACCAAATGCGGTCCAGTAGTCGCCAGTAATCGATAGCCGAGTACATCTCAAGGAAAGTGGAATATGAAGGTGAAAGCTAAATACGGGTTCTGCGGGGTGGCGATGATGTTTTGCTGTATCGCTACTGCGCCTGCTGCAGAGCTTGGAGAAGTCACGGGTTCTGTGGTCAAGCTCTACGTTACCCATCAGCCCTGGAGCACGAAGCAGCCCTGGAGCAAGGAGCCTGCCGATCGGCGTACCTGCACGGGGTTTCTGGTTGAGCAGGGTATTCTGACCAATGCTCACTGCGTGATGGACGATACGTTCATCCAGATCGAAGTACCGGGATTGCCTGATCGCATCGAAGCCGAGCGCGTCGCGGTCAACCATCAGGTCGATCTCGCACTGGTGCGGTCGCGTCAGCCGCTGCCGGCTAGTGTGCGACCGATCGTATTTGGCGATCTGCCCGAGCAGCGTGAAAAAGTAGTGACGATCGGTTATTCGATCGGCGGGCGTCAGGTTTCTTATACCGAAGGCGTGGTGTCGCGCATCGATGTTATGCCTTACGCACACAGCCGTCAGTCGAATCTGTTGGTACAGACCGATGCGGCCATCAATCCCGGCAACTCTGGTGGTCCAGTGTTTTCCGATCGCAGCGCGGAGTGCGTCGGCATGGCTACGCAGCGTTTTTCAGGATCGATTGGCTACTTCATCCCAGTGCCGGTGATTCGCCAATTCCTGCTCGATATCGAAGATGGCAAAGTCGATGGCGTGCCGTTCCTCGGTATTCAAGTCCAGCTGCTCGAGAATCCAACGCTGCGCGAGTACCTCGGCATGCGTGAAGGGCAGAGCGGTGTGCGCGTTGCCATGATCGCATCGGGCAGCGCGGCCCGAGTCCTACGAACGGATGATGTGCTGATGAAGATCGAGGACAAGCAGATCTTCAACGATGGTCGCATTCCATTTCGCGACAATAGCCGTATCGGTCTTTCCTATGAGATCTCGATGCGCCAGATCGGTGATCGCGTGCGCCTTGAAGTATTGCGCGCGGGTAAGCTTCAGGAGCTAAGTGTCGAGCTCACTGATCGTGATTATTTCGTCATTCCTATGCTGCCGCTCTACGATGAGCCGCCGGGTTACTTTGTGCTCGGCGGATTGTTGTTCAGAGCGGTGGAGCCTGCGTACCTCGAAAAAGATGTCCCGTTTCCTATCCGTAAATACATCGGCATGATGCATGGTGAGCGGGATAATACCCCTGATGAACTCGTGGTCATTGCCTCGATCTATGAGGCCGAGCTCAATAAAGGCTATGACGACGCCCAGGAGAACGTCCGCGTGTTGAAAGTGAACGGCCGGGGTGTCAACCGTTTGCAGGACGTGCGCGATGGGATTGCCGGTGCGCGTGGGCGCTATCACATCATCGAGCTCGACAATGGTCATGTCATCGCGCTCGATCGCGACAGCGTGCGCACCCAGGAAGCGGCGATTCGCGAACGCTATAAGATTCAATGAGCGGGGCTCTGATATACTTCTTCGCCGCGTCCGTCTTATTCCAGAGGTTCAAGCATGCGCAATGATTCCGAGCACTGGGCACTCGCCTGTCATCTGCAATATGAGCAAGGTGCTGGCGTTCGTATCATCGAGCGCAAGGCAGGTCGCACGACGGTGCATGCCGTGCCGGAGATGGCTAGCGCGGGTGGTGTGCCTCCGGTCTATCTCGGTGTTGTGGGGCGACAGGTTGTGCTGATGGATCGTCCGGGCAGCACGGCGCGCCTGGCCGATGCCCTGGTGGAAGATGCGCTCGGACTCTACGCGTATCCAGAGCCAGGTAGTCAGCGCTTCTGGTATAGCAACGATGGTGATGGCGATACCGGCAATGATGCGCTCTATTGTGGAGATCGTGGCGCATCGATGACGGTAGTTGAAGCCATGACAGAGGATGCGTTGCCGCGCGTGCTTGGCACCATCTGTGTCGGCCGTGGTCACCACGTGCCGACGTTCCCGGGCGCGGGACGCGCCTATATCAGCAATCTCGAAGACGGTACGGTATCAGTGCTCGGCAACGATCCGGCGAAGGCTGCCGAGTATTTGAACGTCATCGGCGCTATCAATCTGTGCGAACCCGAGCGTGAGAAAGACGGCCGCTCGCAGGTGCCGAACAAAGCTTATCCGCATGGCCAGGTGTATTCACCGCTCACCAAGCGCATCTACGAACTCAATAACGGTTACGGCACCATCGCCGTCATCGATCCCGTAGCTGATCGCATCGAAGCTCGCATCGATTTCCCCGGATGCAGCAATCTGCTGTTGTCGCCGGACGGGCGTTATATCGTTGGCAAGGGCGCTGATCGCAAGCGCGATCCCGAACATGTGCTCGGGCGTATTGCGGTGTTGGATGTGGTGACGGGCAAGATCGTTGCCAGTATCGATGTGCCTGATGTGTATCCCAGCACCTGTCGTTTCAACGCCGAAGGTACGCGTCTTTACGTGACGACCGCTGCTACCGGCAAGGGCGCGCAGCGCGAACGCCTGGTGCTCGATCGCGTGCTGGTGTATGACGCAACAGCTTTCCCGCGTCTCGAACGCATCGATGACCTCGAGGTCGGCGTGGCGGATTGCGGTCGGCGCCCGATCGCATTTTTTGTCGAGGCGGGAGTGACCCGTCTCATCTTTGTGCCCAACCCGAGCGCAGATACGCTCACCATCATTGACGGCGTGAGCGGGCGTGCACGCGAAACCGTCACGCTTGCCGGCGCAAAGCCGGTAGAAGAGCTGAATTTTTCATTCTTGGGGGCCGGCGGCTTTTACGGGAGCTGAGAAGTCGCGCAGCGTGAGCCGCGCCGGATCCGCCTTTACCGGGAGAATCACGCATGACCGATGCAGGCGGGCGTTCGCGTCGTCGAACGCTGCTGAATCGTTTTTTTCATCACGAAGGCAAGTGGTATGTAGAGGCCCGCGAAGGGCGTCAGGGGCCATTCATCCGGCGTGAAGACGCAGTGGCTTATCTGGAGCAGCACAAGCGCCGTTACCGGCGTCGGCGCGCCGAAGAGGATCAACCTGGTCCCGCGGCCTGAGCAGCGCGCGCGCTTAACCAGGCGGTGAGCTGCGGCGCAATGTCATCTGCATTGCGATAGCTGCGCAGCGTGAAGAGGCGCGGGTATTCTAGTTCCAGTTGCAGGATGTTGGACAGATTCAGCGTGGGTGATCGCTGCTGCTCGTGATAGAAACCGAGTATCGGTTTCCCCGCTTCTAGAAAGCGCACGCTGTTCACCCCTGAACCGAAACCGGCTTCGTCATAGCAGTACACTGCGACTCGCGCTTCACGCTGAAATAATTTATCCCGTTCCAGCATGAACGCGGTGGCGGCGCGCGTTTCATCACCGCCATGGCTTTGCCAGTACGCGGGCCATTCGCTGTCATAGTATTCGATCGGATCGCAGATCAAGCGCGCCAGCGCTGCCGGCGCCATGCTGGGAAAGCGCGGTTCGTAGTAGCGATAGCGTGTGTCGTAACCGAGACCGCTAGCGCCGAGAGTGGCGATGATCAGCGTCTTGAAATTCCAGGTCGCGTTTGTCGCATGCATGCCTTTGCCGCTGACATAGCAGGCAATCGGCGTGGAAATAGGTACTGGCGTGCGAGAGTGAGTGTCCATGGAGGACATATTGCCACGACGCCTGGCGCCAATGAAGTTCTCGCCTCTCTCGATGAAGATGGGAATAGGTTGGTGCTGAGCAACGCGAAGCCCAACATCAGCAACGGTTCCGTTGATCACTACACCTCGGAGTTTGTGATCAGGCAGTGCCGGGATACTTTTTTGAAACGCGGAGCCGCTGATCACCATATCTCTGGTGGTTCTGATTATGGGCAGGGCGGGGATCCAAGCGGAGATCTTTACGATAGTGTTCGGGCTCAGGACGTGATGCAATCCACGGTGAGTACCCGCAGCAGTTCTTCCATCTTTACCGGTTTGATGAGATGGGCGTCGAAGCCTGCTTCGAGGCAGCGGCGGCGGTCGTCGGGCTGGCCGTAGCCGGTGAGCGCGACCAGGTAGGTTGAGGCGCCACCGGGGAGGGCGCGGATCTGGCGCGCTACTTCATAGCCATCGATACCGGGCAAGCCAATGTCGATCAGCGCAACATCGGGCAGCATGCGCTCTGCGGCTTCAATGCCAGCGTGGCCGTCGGCCGCGAGATCCGGCCAGTGTCCCCACAGCTTGAGTAGCTCGCCCAACATAACGCGGCTGTCGGCGTTGTCCTCGATGATGAGGATGTGTCGGCCGGTGTGCGCACGCATGTGCTGTGCCTCACCACCATGCCGTTTGAGCCGGACCGTGTTGGCAACGCCGAGCAAGGGCAGAGTGACGGTGAATTCACTGCCTTGGTCATGTCCGGCGCTGTTTGCATGCACTTCACCGCCATGCAAATGCACAAGATGACGCACCAGTGTCAGGCCGATGCCTAGCCCACCCTGGGTGCGGTCAAGCGCTTGCTCGGCTTGTACGAAGAGATCGAACACGCGTGCGATCATGTTCGAATCGATACCTATGCCGGTATCACGCACCTTGATGATGACACTCTGATCATCGTGATGCACCGAGATTTCTATGCGTCCGCCTGGTTCGGTGTACTTCGCTGCGTTATTGAGCAGGCTGACGATGATCTGCTCAAGGCGGGTTTCATCTCCCTCAACGCGCAGATCATATTCAGGCGCATCGATATGCAGTTCATGATGCAAGGTTGCGATGAGCGGCATGCTGGCTTTGATGGCATGTTTGATGATCGGCATGATCTCTACCGGCTGTCGTTCCAGTCTGATTTTGCCGTGCTCGATGCGCGAAACATCGAGCAGGTCATCGAGCAGACGGGAGATATGTCCAATTTGCCGGCGAATGATGTCGTAGGCGGCGCGTTCAGATGGTGGCGCGCCGTTATCGAGCCTGAGCAGTTCCACTGCATGGTGTATCGGTGCCAGGGGATTGCGCAGTTCATGCGCTAGGATGGCGAGAAAGCGGTCTTTCGATGCTTTGGTGTCAAGCAGCTCATGGATGCGCTCTTCGATCATGCGTTGTAGATCTCGCATGCACGCTTCTTTTGAACGCTGTAGCTGGAGTGCCTGGCGATCAGCATCGCTGGTTTGGATGGCGCGGTTCAGCGACACGATCAAATGTTCCTGATCTATCGGCTTGGCGATGAAGTCGTAAGCGCCGTCGCGCAAAGCGGCTACTGCAAATTTTTGTTCTTCATGCGCAGTCATCATTAGCGTCGGTGTGCATGGTCTGCTGCGACGAATCTCTTTGAGCAGAACAAGGCCATTCAAATCTGGCATATGGATATCACAAACCACTGCGTGATAGTCGATATTGGCGATTTGCGTGAGTGCAGTTGAGCCACAATCGGCGGTATCTACTTTGATGTGTGGAATGTGCAGGCGCAGGGTTTGTGGTAATGATTCGAGTAGTGCCCGGTCGTCATCGACTATCAGTACACGGGCAGAGCTGTCCTTCCGGTTGGGAATCATTGTTGCTCACCTCTTGCTACAGGCACCATGATCTCTTGATGGTGATTGGATTGGTCC
>JAITWN010000159.1 GCA_031285245.1 Chromatiales bacterium
GAAAGGATCGAGAATGGGGGTGCCTGCGTCGATCGCTGCTTGTACCTTGCGGTTGTAATTGACCACGTTGCGCACGCCCTGATTGGCCATCAACGCGTAGCGGCGATCCATTTCAATGACGCACCAGCGCAGCGCGCTTGCCGCTTCCTTCATGTCGGTGACCACCGGCGCCAGCAGATGCGGAATGCCTTCGTAGACCGAGAGCTCCAGCATCTTCGGGTCGATCATGATCAAACGCATTTCGCTCGGCGAAGCGTTGTAGAGCATGCTGAGGATCATGGCGTTCACCGCGACGGATTTACCCGAGCCGGTGGTGCCGGCGACCAGCAGGTGTGGCATGCGCGAGAGATCGACGACGACCGGATGCCCGGCGATATCTTTACCAAGGCCGAGCGACAGCGGTGCGGAGGCTTCGTCGTATTGGCGTGACTGCAGGATTTCGCTGAGACGAACCACTTCGCGGTGTTCGTTCGGGATTTCAAGGCCGATGACTGATTTGCCGGGAATGACATCGACGATGCGCACGCTCACCGCCGACAGCGCACGCGCGAGATCTTTGGAGAGATTGCTGATCTGAGCGACCTTGGTGCCGGGTGAGGGCTGCAATTCGTAGCGCGTGATCACTGGGCCTGGATGCACGGCGACGACCTGCACTTCGATGCCGAAGTCTTGCAGCTTGAGTTCGACCTGACGCGACATTGCTTCAAGCGTGGCGGCAGATACCGCATGCTGCGAAGGCACCGCGGGGTCGAGCAACGACAGCGGCGGCAAAGCACCATCGTTTGGCGCTTCAGACGGCGTGAACAGCGGTGCTTGGCGCTCTTTTTCGACGCGCTCGCTGATCTCGATCTTGGTGACCACTGGCTCGATGCGCGGAGGCAGGCGTTCTTTCTTCAGCTTGCGTTCTTCTTTCACGGCTTCGGAACGCTCCTGACGCATGTGCATGGCAGCGCGCTCTTCGGCGCGCTGTTCGCGCAGGTGTGCGATGCGTGCGCGTAAGCTTTCAAAGCCCTCGCAGACCGCGCGACCGGTGCGATCCATGAGCGTGAGCCATGACAGGCCGGTGAAAAGTGAGACGCCAGTGAGAAAGAGTGCGAGTAGAAACAGGCTCGAGCCGACGTGGTTGAACGCGCTCACCAGATATTTGCTGACGATATCGCCGAGGATGCCACCGGGGTTGGCGGGCATTGCACTTTGAGCGCTGGAAAAATGCAAGGACGCGATGCCGCATCCAGCGAAAACGGTGAGCACGAAACCGCCGGCGGTGAGCAAGGCGTGACGTGGGTCGAAGGGAAGTTCGCCACTGCGTCCGCGCCACACCATCCAGCCGCTATAGCCGACCAACACCGGGAATAGATAAGAGAAGTAACCGAACAGATGCAGAAAGATCGAGGAGAACTTGGCGCCGACGAGTCCGCCGATGTTGTTGATCTGCTCAGTGTTACCAGTGAAAGCCCAGCCCGGATCGCTGGCATCGTAGCTTGCCAGTGAAAGCAGCATGTAGATCGCGATTGCGCCGAGCACGAAGAGTGCGCTTTCGCGCAGCCCGCGCCGCATCTGCACTACCGGCAGGGGTTGCTGCTTGACGCTCTTTCTAGTCGCCTGTGCCAACTTGAACATCTCCCTCAAATACAAACAGCACCGGACTCAGCCGGATCGCGGGAGATTATGCCATAACCTCCTGAAGATACCGGGGTATTAGTTTTCCATGGTTGGCTGTCTGTGCCGGCGCGCGCGGGTTCATGCGCGTTGGATCAAGACTAAACAGGCGAGCTGGTGGAGACTATAATGCACGTTTTCATGCCGCAGCCATCGACACTTTGTTTAAAAGATCCGGGAGCGCTTTTTCCATGAGTAAACACAAACACAGCCGGCTGATCATCCTCGGTTCCGGACCGGCCGGTTATACCGCTGCTGTCTATGCCGCGCGCGCCAACCTGAAGCCGACCTTGATCACGGGTCTGCAACAGGGGGGGCAATTGACCACTACGACCGAGGTGGACAACTGGCCGGGAGATGCCGACGGCGTGCAGGGGCCGGAGCTGATGGAAAGAATGCGCCGTCATGCCGAGCGTTTCGAGACCGAGATGATTTTTGATCATATCCATACGGCGGAGCTGACGCAGCGCCCGTTTCGCCTGATCGGTGATCACGGCACTTACACCTGCGATGCGCTCATCATTGCTACCGGTGCTTCCGCCAAATACCTGGGGCTGCCGTCTGAAGAAAGCTTCATGGGCAAGGGCGTTTCTGCGTGTGCAACCTGTGATGGTTTTTTCTATCGCAACCAGAAAGTCGTGGTCGTCGGTGGCGGCAATACCGCGGTGGAAGAGGCGCTTTATTTGTCTCATCTCGCTGCCGAGGTCCACGTCGTGCATCGCCGCGATCGTTTTCGCGCCGAACGCATCATGATCGACAAACTGATGGAAAAAGCGCAGAACGGAAATGTACGCATCCACTGGAATGCCACGCTCGATGAGGTGCTGGGCAATGAGAGTGGCGTCACTGGCGCGCGCATCCGCGATGTGCGCGATGGCAGCACGCGTGAGCTCAATGTGCATGGTGTGTTCATCGCGATTGGCCATGAGCCTAATACCAAGATGTTTGCAGAGCAGCTTGAGATGCGGCACGGATATCTGGTAGTGCACAGCGGCACGCATGGCAACGCCACTGCCACCAGCATTCCCGGCGTATTCGCTGCCGGCGATGTCGCTGATTCCATTTATCGTCAGGCGGTGACTTCAGCGGGCAGTGGCTGCATGGCGGCGCTTGATGCGGAACGTTATCTGGATGGTTTGTCCACGGAGTGAGCGGATCAGCAGCGAAGCCCAATATTAGGGGCTAGCGCTTAGGCGGTGCCGGGACACTTTTTCGAAACGCGGAGCCGCTACGCGTCAACGGTTTCAAAAAAGTGTCGATGATGCAGGAAAAAGATTTTGTCTTTTTCTTGATGTATCGCGATGCTCGCCACCGTTTCGCATAGACCTCACTTGTGGGGAGGGCGTAGCGAGGGGGGGCGAAGAGGGCATTATGGCAGCAGCATACGCACTGGATCGGAACGCACATGTCGGTGAGTGAGCAGCGCTATCCCGTGCTGATGGATCCGCGTGCAGCGGAATGCGATTTTCCCGATGTTGCGCGCGCACTCGATGAACCGAACGGTTTGCTCGCGATCGGTGGCAATCTGGAGCCTGCGTGTCTGCTGCGCGCTTATCGGCGCGGTATTTTTCCTTGGTATGAAGCCGGGCAGCCGATCTTGTGGTGGTCGCCTGATCCGCGCCTGGTGCTCTTTCCCGAAGATCTGAAAGTGTCGCGCAGTCTGCGCAAGACTTTGCGTCGCGCGGGTTTTGAGGTTGCCTTCGATCAGAATTTTCGCGCGGTGATGCAGGCCTGCGGCGCGTCGCGCGGTGATGGGCATGGCACTTGGATTACGGCGGAGATGTTGGATGCCTACACACGGCTTCATCAGCTCGGTTATGCACACAGCATTGAAGTCTATCGCGATGGCGAGCTGGTCGGCGGTCTCTACGGTGTGGCGCTTGGTCGGGTGTTTTTTGGTGAATCGATGTTTCATCGCGCGACCGATGCTTCCAAGGTTGCGCTCTGCGCGCTGGTCCACAAGCTGATCGCGCAGGGATTCGCGATGATCGATTGCCAGATGGAGACCGCGCATCTGCTTAGCCTCGGGGCGCAGACTGTGCCGCGCGCCCGCTTTTGTGAATTACTTGCGGTGTGTGATGAGGCGCCCTTATTCAATGAAGAGGCTGGTGAGTGGCGGGTGGCAGCAAAGCCTGTGGCGCAGGTACTCACTTAATGTCGGCGGGCGATCGCTATATCGCTTTCTATCGCAGTATGCCGCAGGAGTGCGGCTATCTGCCGGGGCGTCAGGCAGTCAATGCGGTCATGGATCCTGCCGTGATTCCCGACATCCGTTTGTACAGCCAACTCGTGGAGCTCGGTTTTCGCCGCAGCGGGGTGCGTATCTACCGGCCGAATTGTCCGGGTTGTGCGCAGTGTCTCGCGCTGCGCTTGGCGGTGCGCGATTTCACGCCGAATCGCAGTCAACGCCGCACGTGGAAGCGGTTCTCCGGGATGACCGTGATTGAACGCGGGGCGGAATTTCGAGCTGAGCATTACACATTGTATCTGCGCTATCTGCAATCACGGCATCCCGCTGCCGGCATGGATGATGCGCGTCCTGAGGATTATCTATCGTTTCTGATCGCTGACGGCGTGCAGACCCGGTTCATCGAATTCAGCACCGAGGGGCGTTGCCTCGCGATTGCGGTCGTTGATGTACTGACGAATGGTATGTCGGCGGTTTACACCTTCTTTGATCCTGACTTGCCGAGTTCAGGGCTTGGTGTCTATGCGGTGATGTGGCAGATCGAGGCAGCGCGCAGCAGGGGGGCTCGATTGGCTGTACTTGGGCTACTGGATCGAAGGCTGCCGCAAGATGAATTACAAGAATCAGTATCGCCCGTATGAGTTATTCGTAGATGGGCGCTGGCGTTCCTGCGCTGACTCCTGACGTCTACTGTACCCGGGCAGCCTGCAACAGAGTATAATGGCCGGCTGTCGCGGTCAGGGTACGGACCGCGTTTTTCGTTCATGCATGCCGGAGCACCGGCCAGACAACCGCTTTAGTGGAGGAGTATGGCAAAAGAAGAGCACATTGAAATGGAAGGCACCGTGGCGGAAACTCTTCCGAACACGATGTTTCGCGTGATGCTGGATAACGGGCATGTGGTTACTGCTCATATCTCCGGCAAGATGCGCAAGCACTACATCCGCATCCTGACGGGCGATAAGGTCACCGTGCAATTGACGCCTTACGATCTTACCAAGGGTCGCATCGTTTTTCGCGCCAAGTAAAAACCGGCGCGCATCGCGTCTTTCTCAGCTTTCTACCGTCTCCTCGACGCCCTCGATATCAAAACTCAGGGCATTGTTCTTTAGACCGATGCGCACTTGGCCGCCTTTGGACAGTCGTCCGAACAGCAGTTCTTCGGCGAGTGGCTTCTTGATGTGATCTTGGATCGTGCGCGCCATCGGGCGGGCGCCCATCTTCGCATCGAATCCGCGCTCGCCGAGCCAGGCGCGCACCGCGTTATCCACCATCAACGAAACCTTGCGCTCTTCGAGCTGGGCTTCGAGTTCGATGATGAATTTATCGACGACTTGAGCCACGACCTGCGGCGCGAGCGCACTGAACTGGATGATCGCGTCCAAACGATTGCGGAATTCTGGTGAGAACGTGCGCTTGATCGCTTCCATGCCGTCAGTGGAATGGTCCTGCGTGGCGAAACCGATCGAAGCGCGACTGACCTGATCCGCGCCGCAATTGGTCGACATCACGATGATGACGTTACGAAAGTCGGCCTTGCGTCCGTTATTGTCGGTGAGCGTGCCGTGATCCATGACCTGTAGCAGCAGGTTATAAACATCCGGATGCGCTTTTTCGATTTCATCGAGCAGCAGCACGCAGTGCGGATGCTTGGTCACCGCTTCAGTGAGTAGACCGCCCTGATCGAAACCGACATAACCGGGCGGCGCGCCGATGAGCCGCGACACGGTGTGGCGCTCCATGTATTCCGACATATCAAAACGCAGCAGCTCGATGCCGAGAACCTTGGCGAGCTGACGCGTGACTTCGGTTTTGCCAACGCCCGTCGGGCCAGCGAAGAGGAATGAGCCGATGGGGCGCTCAGTGCTACCAAGACCGGAGCGCGCCATCTTGATCGCACCGGCAAGCACATCGATAGCCTGATCCTGACCGAAGATGGTCATCTTCAAATCACGTTCGAGCGTGCGCAGCTTGTCTTTGTCTGAATGCGACACCGCCTTGGATGGAATGCGTGCGATGCGTGCGACGATGCTTTCGACATCTTTGACGCCGATCACCTTCTTGCGCTTTGAGGGCGCGAGCAGATGTTGATAGGCGCCGGCTTCGTCGATGACGTCAATCGCTTTGTCGGGCAGGAAGCGATCATTGATGTGGCGCGCTGAGAGATCAACCGCTGCGCGCAGCGCTTCGCGCGAATATTTGACATGGTGATGCTGCTCGAAGCGCGATTTCAATCCTTGCAAGATCTTCACTGCATCTTCGATGCTCGGCTCCAATACGTCGATCTTCTGGAAGCGACGGGCGAGGGCACGATCTTTTTCGAAGATGCCGCGATATTCGCTGTAGGTGGTCGAGCCGATGCAGCGCAGTTCGCCGGAAGACAGCATCGGTTTGATCAGATTGGAGGCGTCCATCACGCCGCCGGAGGTCGAGCCTGCGCCGATGATGGTGTGGATTTCATCGATGAAGAGGATTGCACCTGGCTCCTTGCGCAGCTGGGCGAGGATGCCCTTGAGGCGTTTCTCAAAATCACCGCGATACTTGGTGCCAGCGAGCAGCGAGCCCATGTCGAGTGAATAAATGGTGCTGTCGGCGAGCACATCAGGCACGGCGCCATCGAGGATGAGTTTGGCGAGGCCCTCGGCGATCGCGGTTTTGCCAACGCCGGCTTCACCGATTAGCAAGGGATTGTTTTTGCGCCGGCGGCAGAGCACCTGGATAACGCGTTCGATTTCCTGGTCACGCCCGATTAGCGGATCGATCAGCCCCATGCGGGCGCGATGATTGAGATTAGTCGCGTATTGTTCGAGCGGGCTGCGGGAGGCGGATTCCGCATCACCTTCGTTTTCTGAAGGCAGCAGGTTTTCGTTCTCATCATCGCCGTGAATTTTGGCGATGCCATGCGAGATGTAATTGACGACATCAAGGCGCGTGACGTTCTGGTTGTTGAGGCAGTATACAGCTTGTGAGTCCTGCTCGCCGAAGATGGCGACCAGCAGATTAGCGGCGCCGACTTCGCGTTTGCCAGAAGACTGCACATGAAACACCGCGCGCTGAAGCACGCGCTGAAAACCAAGTGTCGGCTGCGTATCGCGGCCGTCATCCTGCAGGCGTGGCGTTGTTTCATCAAGAAAAATGCTGAGCTCTTGGCGCAGGACATCGACGTCCGCACCGCAGGCGCGCAGCACTGAAGTGGCGGCGCTGTTGTCGAGTAACGCCAGCAGCAGATGCTCGACGGTAATGAATTCGTGATTTTTATCCCGAGCTTCCTGAAACGCGACATTCAGCGAGTATTCAACGTCCTTGCTCAGCATTGCTTGCCACCTTTTGCTCTGGGTCTTCAGGGTATTCGGTCAAATCTTTTCCATCGTGCACTTGAGCGGGTGTTGATGCTCGCGCGCGAATTGATTGACGAGCGCAACTTTGGTTTCGGCGATATCGCGATTGAAGATGCCACACACACCGAGACCTTTCGTATGTACTTGCAGCATGACCTGGGTTGCTTGCTCCTGGTTCATGCCGAAAAACTTCTGCAACACATAAATCACGAAATCCATCGGGGTGTAGTCATCGTTCAGTAAAATAACCTTGTACAGCGGTGGTCGCCGCAGCTCGGGTTTTTTTTCCTGAAGTGCTACTCCGTCATCGCCTTCTGCGTGGGGTTTGATCGGTTTCATGGCAGTGAGTATAGCGCATGAGCTGGAGTATTTTCCCGGCCCTGGAGTGCTCAGCTGCTGCCGGTTCGATGTGTCCCGCCACGCTTCATGGAGGATAACGTCATGCAGCGAAAAATAATGAGCGGCACGCGTGATCAGCCGCCAATTAACGGCTGATCAGTGCGTTGAATGTTGAACTATGATGTGGGGGATTTTACATCTGGCTGACGATGGCGCGCGCGAAGCCTGAGCAACTGGTCAGTGTCGCGCCGCTCATCAGTCGTTCGAGATCGTAGGTGACGGTGCCGGCGGAGATCGCACCTTTGACGCCCTTGATCACCAGATCAGCGGCTTCCATCCAGCCAAGATGGCGCAGCATCATTTCACCCGACAGCACTAAGGACGCGGGATTCACGCGATCCTGCCCGGCATATTTGGGCGCGGTGCCGTGGGTGGCTTCGAACAAGCCGATGGTATCAGAGAGATTGGCGCCCGGCGCCATGCCGATGCCGCCGACCTGCGCGGCGAGTGCATCGGAAATATAGTCGCCATTGAGATTGAGCGTTGCGATCACGCTGTATTCCTTCGGGCGCAGCAGAATCTGCTGCAGGAAAGCATCGGCGATAACGTCTTTGATCACGATCGGCGTGCCGGTGCGCGGATTGCGGAACTGACACCAAGGGCCACCGTCGATGAGCTCAGCGCCGAACTCGCGGCGTGCCAGGGCATAACCCCAGTTCTTGAACGCGCCTTCGGTGAATTTCATGATGTTGCCCTTGTGCACCAGCGTGACCGAGTCGCGATCATTGTCGATGGCGTACTCGATGGCGCGGCGCACGAGACGCTCCGTGCCTTCACGCGATACTGGTTTGATGCCGATGCCTGAGCTATCCGGGAAGCGAATTTTGCGTACGCCCATTTCCTTTTGCAGGAAATCGATGACTTTGCGCGCTTGCGGCGTTTCGGCTTCCCATTCGATGCCGGCATAAATATCTTCCGAGTTTTCGCGGAAGATCACCATGTCAGTCCATTCGGGATTTTTGAGCGGGCTCGGTGTGCCATCGAAATAGCGTACCGGGCGCAGACAGACGTAGAGGTCGAGTTCCTGACGTAGCGTGACGTTGATCGAGCGGATGCCGCCGCCAACTGGAGTGGTGAGCGGACCTTTGATGGCGACCAGAAAATCGCGGATGACTTGCAGCGTTTCTGCGGGCAGCCAGGTGTTTTCGCCATAGACCTGGTTGGATTTCTCGCCGGCGTAGGCTTCCATCCAGGCGATGGAACGTTTGCCGCCATAGGCTTTGGCGACCGCGCCATCGATGACGAGGCGCATGGCGGGCGTGATGTCTACGCCAATGCCGTCACCTTCGATAAAAGGAATGATGGGGCGGTCAGGAACATTGAGCCGTCCGTCGCGGGCGGTGATGGCACGGCCATCGGCCGGCACTACGACGTGTTGGTAAGCCATTGGCGAGTCCTTTGAATTCCTATCGAGAGCGTAGAGTCACGGAAGATACTAGATAGCTGATAGTGGAGACAAGCGCGAGCGGAGCGTTCATGGATGGACTGCCGCCCACCACCGAGGGCCTTTGGACCTGCTACAATGCTGGGCTGCAAGAGACTGAGCCAGCGCATGATTTCCTACGACAATCCCACGATCCACCGTGACCGGCCAACGGATCAGCCCGCGCCGGGCGACCGTGTCGTGGTCGGGATGTCGGGCGGTGTGGATTCTTCTGTCGCTGCGCTGCTGCTTCAGCGTCAGGGGTTCGCGGTGAGCGGCATGTTCATGAAGAACTGGGACGAGCCGGCTGGTGCGGGGCCTTGTCCGGCCGAAATCGATGTTCAGGATGCGATGGCGGTATGCGATGGCCTGGGTATTGCGCTTGATGCCGTCAGTTTCTCCGAGCGTTACCGCGAGCGCGTATTCGCACGCTTTCTTGCCGAGTACGCTGCCGGTCGTACGCCTAATCCAGATATTCTGTGCAACAGCGAAATCAAATTTCGCGCTTTTCTCGACCACGCGCTTGCGCAGGGCGCGGCGTGGATTGCTACTGGTCACTATGCCGCGCTCGAACGCCGTGATGGCCGCTGCCATCTGCTCAAAGGTCTCGATCCCGACAAAGATCAGAGCTACTTCCTTCACGCGTTGACGCAGGAGCAGCTCGCGCGCGCGATTTTCCCGCTCGGTGAATTGCGCAAACCTGAAGTGCGGCGCTTGGCGCGCGAAGCGGGCCTAGCCACTCATGCCAAAAAAGACAGCACCGGCATCTGCTTCATCGGCGAGCGGCGCTTTCGCGATTTTCTCGGTGGATTTCTGCCGGCGCGTCCTGGGGAGATTCGCAGCGTCGATGGTGAACTGCTCGGTGAACATGAGGGATTGATGTTCCATACGTTGGGGCAGCGTAAAGGGCTGCGTATCGGCGGGCGAGCAGGTGGCAACGGGAATCCCTGGTATGTCGTCGACAAAGATCTCGCGAGCAATACATTAGTAGTTGCTCAAGGGCTTGGTCACCCGCTGCTCTTCAGCACGGCACTGCGCGCAACTGAGATCAATTGGATTTCATCTACGCTCGCGCCAGGTGAGGCGCTGCGCTGTCGCGCGAAGACGCGCTATCGCCAAGCCGATCAGGATTGTGTGGTTGAGGCGCTAGCGGGCGGCGATTGTCGGGTGAGCTTCGATCGACCGCAGCGCGCGGTGACGCCAGGGCAGTCAGTGGCTTTTTACCGTGATCGCGAATGTTTAGGGGGCGGAGTCATTACCGAGGTATTGGGAAGAGGGGAAGTGTCGGTTACGGCGCAGAGGGCGTATGGCACATACGCAAGCTGATAAGGTCATCGCGCTGGCGGGTGTGTTTCAGGCTGCGTGGTTGGTGAATGAGGTGGCTCGCAAGGGCGCGGTGCCAGCCGATCCGTTCGCGTGCATCATCGAGTCGGTATTTGAAATCGATCCTCCCGATACGCTCGCGGTTTACAGTGGCATTGATCGCCTCGGCGAGGGCCTGCGCCTCGTTGTCGAGCAACTGGGAGGCCGGCCGCAAGCGCAGGACATGCAGGTCGCGCGTTACGTGCTTGCCATCCTTCATCTCGAACGTAAGCTGGTCAAGAACGCGCAGCTCATGCAGAAACTGAGAGAAGGCGTCGAACGCGCGCGCATCCAAGTTACGCATTTCTCGTCAACGCATCAGAACGTCATCGCTTCGCTCGCGGATTTGTACGTCAACACGGTGAGCACGCTCACGCCGCGCATCATCGTCGGCGGTGAGCATGGGCATTTGACGCAAGCGGTCAATATCAACAAGGTGCGGGCTTTGCTGCTGGCGGCGATACGTTCGGCGGTGCTGTGGCGCCAGAATGGCGGCACGCGCATGCAGCTGCTGTTTGGACGTCGCCATATCGCTGCCGAAGCTGCCCGCTTGAGCGCGCACGTGCACAAGGTTTCTTGACTTAGGGGGAACACAATGGAGTTGTCATCACTCACCGCGATCTCGCCGATCGATGGTCGCTATGGCGATAAGACTGCGGCGCTGCGCACGATCTTCAGTGAATATGGATTGATCGAGCGGCGCGTGCGCGTTGAGCTCGCGTGGCTGCGCGCGCTCGCGGCGCACCCTGGCATCAAAGAGGTGCCAGCGCTCGGCGCTGATGCGCTCGCGGTGCTCGAGCGCATCACGGCGAATTTCAGTCTCGACGATGCGCGTCGCGTAAAAGAGATCGAGCGCGGCATCAATCACGACGTCAAGGCGGTTGAGTATTTTCTCAAAGAGAAAGTCTCTGGCAACGCCGAGCTCAGCCGCATCGCTGAGTTCATGCATTTCGCCTGTACTTCCGAGGACATCAACAATCTCGCTTATGCGTTGATGCTGCGCGAAGCGCGTGAGCAGGTGCTGCTGCCAGCGATCGATGGGCTGATCGCGCTGATCGCAGGGTTTGCCCATGAACATGCCGCGCTGTCGATGATGTCACGCACCCACGGCCAGCCGGCGACGCCAACCACGCTTGGCAAGGAAATGGCGAATGTCGCCGCGCGTCTGCGCCGTCAGCGGGGCGCGCTGGCCGCAGTAGTGCTGCTTGGCAAGATGAACGGTGCAACCGGCAATTACAACGCTCATCTCGTCGCGTATCCAGAGGTCGATTGGCGCGCCTTGGCGCGTGATGTCGTGACGAGAGATCTTGGTATCGTGTGGAACACGCATACTACGCAGATCGAACCGCATGACTATATGGCCGAGTATTTCGATGCGCTGGCGCGCATCGATACCATCCTGCTCGATTTCTGCCGTGACGTTTGGGGCTATATCTCGCTCGGCTATTTCCGCCAGAAGGCGGTGAGCGGTGAAGTCGGCTCTTCCACCATGCCACACAAGGTCAACCCAATCGATTTCGAAAATGCCGAGGGCAATCTCGGCCTCGCCAACGCGATTCTGTGCCATCTCGCGGACAAGCTGCCGGTGTCGCGCTGGCAGCGCGATCTGTCGGATTCAACCGTGCTGCGCAACATTGGTGTCGGTATTGCGCACGCTGTGTTGGCGTTCGATTCCTGCCGCAAGGGGCTTGGCAAGCTCTCGGTCGATGCCGCGCGCATCGATGCCGATCTACGGGACGCCTGGGAACTCCTCGCTGAGCCGGTGCAGACGGTAATGCGGCGTTATGGCGTTGAAGCTCCCTATGAAAAGCTCAAGGAGCTGACACGTGGACGCCGCATCGATCGCGATGCGCTGCATGCGTTTATCCAGACATTGGAGATTCCGGCTGAGGCGCGTGCGCGTTTGCTGGCGCTGACACCGGCGAATTACATCGGTCTTGCAGCAGAGCAGGCGCTCGATCTCTGAGCGCTGATTGTTAATCCCCCCGCATCATCATTGCGAGGGGTGTTAGCCCCGCGGCAATCCAGACGGCTCACGTGGATTGCTTCGGCTTCGCCGCGCAATGACGGAGGCTGCAGAAGCAGGGGGACGTGATCTGTGATTTGGATCACGGACCCTGGTTGGCTGGCGTGGATAATCAGTCGCGCTCGTCAGGCGGCTGTGCTCCCAAGCGTTGTTCTCCTCCAAGCCGCACCGTCGCCTGTCCTGTACCCGGCCTGCGCTCCTCCCCTGCGGCCGGGTTTTTTTTTGCGCGCTGAGCCGTCATACTTTCGCGCTTTATCGGAGGTGCACATGCTCGATCCCCAACTTTTGCGCAATGAGCTGGAAACCGTGGCGGTGAAACTCGCGCGCCGTGGCGTTCAGCTCGATATCGAACGGCTTACCGCGCTTGAACGTGCTCGCAAGGAAACACAGGTGCGCGCGCAGAGTTTGCAGCAGGAGCGCAATACGCGTTCGCGCGATATCGGCAAGGCGATCACGCAGGGTGGCGATGTCGATGCGCTGAAAGCGGGCGTTGCCCGCTTGGGCGATGAACTGTCAGCGGCGGAAGCGGAGCTTGAAAGCATCCAGAATGAGTTGAACGCGTTGCAGCTGGCTATTCCCAATCTGCCAGATGATGCCGTGCCCGATGGTCGTGATGAGCGCGACAACGTCGAATTGCGTCGCCATGGTGAACCGCCGCGTTTCAGTTTCGAAGTGCGCGATCACGTTGCGCTTGGCGAGTGCCTCGGCATGCTCGATTTCGCTGCTGCCGCCGGTATTGCGGGTGCGCGCTTCGCGACCATGAGCGGGCCGTTGGCACGCCTGCAACGTGCGCTGATCCAGTTTATGCTTGATCTGCATACGGGCGCACATGGTTACCGCGAGTGTTATGTGCCTTATCTCGCTAATACGGCTGCGCTGACGGGCACTGGGCAGTTGCCGAAGTTCGAGGAAGATCTGTTTGCGCTTGGCACCGAGCCGCGCCTTTATCTCATTCCGACCGCAGAAGTGCCTCTCACTAACCTCGTGCGTGAACGCATTTTGGAGGCAAGTGAATTGCCGCTGCGATTGGTGGCACACACGCCGTGCTTCCGCAGCGAAGCGGGTTCTTATGGAAAAGACACGCGCGGCATGATTCGCCAGCATCAGTTCGAGAAGGTCGAGCTGGTGCAGATCGTGGCGCCGGATCAATCGGCGGCTGCGCTGGAAGAATTGACGGCGCATGCCGAGACGGTGCTAAAGCAGCTTGGGCTGGCATTTCGTACGGTGGCGCTGTGTGCCGGTGATCTTGGCTTTTCTTCGCGCCGAACTTATGACATCGAAGTTTGGCTGCCCGCGCAGCAGTGCTATCGCGAAATTTCTTCGTGCAGCAGCTTTGGAGATTTTCAGGCGCGGCGCATGCAGGCGCGTTGGCGTCCGACCGATGGCCGCAAGCCTGAGCCGGTGCACACGCTCAATGGCTCAGGCCTAGCGGTGGGTCGCACCTTGCTCGCGATCATGGAAAATTTCCAGGATGAGGAAGGGCGCATCCACGTGCCATCGGTGCTGCATTCTTACATGGCTGGGATGACGGTCATCGGCTAGTTAGCTAGGATGCCTGCGGTGGATTTTCTCCCCATTTTTCTCGACATCCGTGCGCGTGACTGCCTGGTGGTAGGCGGTGGCGCAGTGGCGGCGCGCAAGGCAGCGCTGCTGCGCCGTGCTGGCGGCAAAGTTACTGTGATTGCGCCTGAGCTGTGTGCAGAGCTTGCAACAGCCGTTGATGCCGGTGAGCTCGCGGTATGCGCGCGCAATTTTGTCGCTGCGGATGTCGCGGGATTTCGCCTTGTGGTCGCGGCAACAGATGATGCTGCGATCAATCACGAAGTGGCTGCTGCTGCGGATGCGGCCAGTGTGCCGGTCAATGTGGTCGATGATCCAGCGCGCTGTACTTTCATTTTTCCTTCCATCGTCGATCGTTCGCCGCTGCTGGTTGCGGTGTCGACCAGTGGTGCCGCGCCGGTGTTGGCGCGCAGCCTGCGTGCCCGGCTTGAAACGCTGATTCCTGCTGGTTACGGTCGTCTAGCTGAATTTCTGCGGCGCATGCGCCCTGAAGTGAAAACCAAACTCGCCGTCGGTGCGCGTCGGCGTTTCTATGAAGATTTGCTTGAAGGGTCGATTCCTGAGCTGGTGATGAGCGGGCGCGAGGATGATGCAGCTGCTGCGTTGCAGCGTGATTTGCAGGCTGCTGTAGATGAATCGACTCATAGCTCTCGCATCGGGCAGGTGAGTTTGATCGGCGCGGGTCCCGGCGATCCTGATCTGCTCACGTTTCGCGCGCTGCGGCTGATGCAGCGTGCTGATGTCGTGCTTTACGATCGTCTGGTTTCATCATCGATTCTGGATCTGGTGCGTCGTGATGCCACTCGCATCTACGTCGGCAAGAAGCGTGACTATCACACGGTCAGGCAGGAAGAGATCAACGAACTACTGGTGTCACTCGCGCGTGAAGGTAAGCATGTGGTGCGACTGAAGGGGGGCGATCCGTTCATCTTCGGGCGCGGTGGTGAAGAGATCGCTACGCTTGCCGCGCATGGCATTGCTTTTCAGGTGGTGCCTGGTATCACAGCGGCGAACGGCTGCGCAGCTTATGCAGGAATTCCGCTGACGCATCGTGATCATGCACATTCAGTGCTTTTCGTCGCCGGGCATCTGCGTAACGGTACGGTCGATATCGATTGGCCAGCGCTAGTGCGCCCGGCGCAGACTGTGGTCATTTACATGGGACTCTCAGCGCTTGAACTCATCTGCCAGGAACTCATCCGCCATGGTGCGCGCGCCGATATGCCAGTGGCGTTGATAGAACAGGGCACGAGGCCGAGTCAGCGCGTGCTCATTGATACGCTACAGAATCTGCCGACACGGGTTACTGGCAGCGAGGTGCATGCGCCAACGCTGCTGATTATCGGTGAAGTGGTCGGTCTGCATCGGCAGTTGGCTTGGTTTCGAGGTGGACGCGACGAATGGGCGCAGGATTAATCGCAGCCCATTTTTCTTCGATATATCGCGATACTTGGAGCTGTGCCCGTTACTCTTTTTCAGCACCGTTG
>JAITWN010000176.1 GCA_031285245.1 Chromatiales bacterium
GGTTGCCATACCAACAGCAATGCCGGTGGAACCATTCAGCAACACATGCGGCAAGCGCGCCGGCATGACCGCTGGCTCTTCGAGCGTGCCATCGAAATTCGGCACCCACTCGACCGTGCCCTGATCGAGCTCAGAGAGCAACAGTTCCGCATAACGCGACAAGCGCGCTTCGGTGTAACGCATGGCGGCAAAGGACTTGGGATCATCGGATGCACCCCAGTTGCCCTGACCATCGACCAACGGATAGCGATAGCTGAACGGCTGCGCCATGTGCACCATGGCTTCGTAGCAAGCCGCATCGCCATGCGGATGGAATTTGCCGATGACATCGCCGACGGTGCGTGCGGATTTTTTGTACTTCGCCGCCGCCGAGAGACCAAGCTCTGACATAGCATAAATGATGCGCCGCTGCACGGGCTTTAAGCCATCGCCAACATGCGGCAGCGCGCGATCGAGAATGACGTACATCGAATAATCGAGGTACGCCTTTTCGGTAAAGGCTTTGAGCGGCCGGCGCTCGACGCCTTCAAAATCGATTTGTGTGGTATCAGTCATGGAATACTTCGTCCTTCAGCGCGCAGCCAGATGATGTGCGAAATCACACGGCTGGCTCAGCGAGATCTCCTTTCTGCTCCAACCACGCCTTGCGATCAGAGGCGCGCCGTTTCGCGAGCAACATATCCATCACCTGATCCGTACCATCACCGTCTTCGATGGTGAGCTGCACCAAGCGGCGTGTATCCGGCGCGATGGTGGTTTCACGCAGCTGCGGCGGATTCATTTCGCCAAGCCCCTTGAAACGCTGCACATTGACCTTGCCCTTGCGCTGCTCGGCAGCGATGCGTTCGAGCACGCCACGTTTTTCATCTTCATCGAGCGCGTAATAAACATCTTTGCCGATGTCGATGCGATAGAGCGGCGGCATCGCCACATAGACATGCCCCGCCTCGACCAGTGGACGGAAATGACGAATGAACAGCGCGCACAAAAGCGTTGCGATGTGCGCACCGTCGGAATCCGCATCAGCTAGGATCGCGATCTTGCCATAGCGCAAACCAGAGAGCTCAGCACTCGCTGGATCAACGCCGATGGCAACGGAAATATCGTGCACTTCCTGCGAGCCAAGCACTTCGGCTGGCGAAACTTCCCAGGTGTTCAGAATCTTGCCACGCAGCGGCATCACCGCTTGGAATTGGCGATCACGCGCTTGCTTGGCAGAGCCTCCGGCGGAATCACCTTCGACCAAAAACAATTCAGTAATGCGCGCATCCTGTGAAGTGCAGTCGGCAAGCTTGCCAGGCAGCGCCGGGCCACGCGTCACCGCTTTGCGCACCACGCGCCGCGCGGCACGCAGACGCTGCTCCGCGCTCGCGATCGCAAGCTGCGCGAGCTTCTCACCCGCATCGACATGCTGATTGAGCCAGAGTGCGAAGCTGTCTTTGACTACGCCAGACACAAAAGCCGCGCATTCGCGCGAAGACAAGCGCTCTTTCATCTGCCCGGAGAACTGCGGCTCGCGAATTCTCACCGACAACACATAACTACAGCGATCCCACACATCTTCCGGTGCGAGTTTGACGCCGCGCGGCAAGAGATCGCGGAATTCGCAGAATTCACGCATCGCCTCGGTTAAGCCCGTGCGCAGACCATTGACGTGCGTACCACCCTGCACCGTCGGCACCAGATTGACGTAACTCTCAGCGACCGGCTCACCACCCTCAGGCAACCACAGCAGTGCCCAATCCGCAGCTTCGGTCTGCGCTTGCAGACTGCCGGCGAAAGGCGCATCAGGCAGCGTCATCACATCACCGACCTGCGTCGCGAGATAGTCGCTGAGGCCGCCTTGATAAAACCATTCGATGCGCTCATCGCTCGCTTCGTCATAGAAGCGCACGCGCAAACCCGGCGCCAGCACCGCTTTGGCGCGCAGCAGATGCTTCAAACGCGATACCGAAAATTTATCAGAATCAAAAAATTTGGCGTCGGGCCAGAAACGCAGGCTGGTACCGGTGTTGTTCTTCGCGGTTTTACCGATCACCTGCAACTTCGAGGTCGGCGCACCATCGGCGAAGTTCATCTGATACTCATTGCCGTCGCGGCGAATACGCACTTCGAGCTTGCGCGACAGCGCATTGACTACCGACACACCGACACCATGCAATCCGCCCGAGTACTGATAATTCTTGTTGGAAAATTTACCGCCTGCATGCAAGCGGGTGAGAATCACCTCGACGCCGGGGATCTTCTCCTCCGGATGCATGTCGACAGGCATGCCGCGACCATCGTCGTCCACTTCCAGCGAACCATCGCGGTACACAGTGACAGCGATCTCGCGGGCATGACCCGCGAGCACTTCATCGACGCTGTTGTCGATGACTTCCTGCGCGAGGTGATTCGGTCGCGCGGTATCTGTATACATGCCGGGGCGCTTACGCACCGGTTCGAGCCCCGTGAGGATCTCGATCGCGGCGGCGTTGTACTCCTTGTTCATCGCTCGGCTGCTCCATTCAATTCAGAAGGCCAGTCCCAAAAACCAGCCCCAAAAGCGGCCCCGAGTCTAGCACGAATGACATATAATGAGCCCGCTCCAAGCACGGAGCGTCACGAATCGTGCCAGCGTTTCAACTCAAGACATGCAGCATCGAAAGCTCAGCAAATATGGCGAAAAAAACCCCAGCACCAAGCACCACACCTGCGGATTTCGAGCAGGCTCTGAAAGAGCTCGAAGCTATCGTCGAGCGCATGGAGCAAGGCGATGTGCCGCTGGAGGAATCGCTGCGACAGTTTGAACGCGGCATCACCCTCACACGTACCTGCCAGGAAGCGCTCAAAGCCGCCGAGCAGCGTGTACAGGTTCTCACCGAACAGAATGACAGAACCGAGACCCGTGACTTCAGCGACAGCGACGACGAATGAACCAGAGCTGGCCGAAAATTTCGGCCAGCTGGCGGACTTCATCGCGCTCTCCCGCGAGCGCATCGAACGCGCTCTTGATCTCTGGCTACCACGCGCTGATGTCGTGCCCGCCGATCTGCACAGCGCCATGCGCTACAGCGCGCTCGCCGGCGGCAAATACGTAAGACCCCTATTGGTCTATGCCACCGGCCGCGCCTTCGGCGCAGACCTCGCAACGCTCGACGGACCGGCCTGCGCCGTCGAACTCATCCACGCCTACTCGCTGATCCATGATGATCTGCCGGCAATGGATAACGACGATCTGCGTCGCGGCAAACCGACTTGCCACATCGCTTACGGCGAAGCACTCGCCATTCTCGCCGGTGATGCGCTGCAAGCGCTCTCTTTCCATATCTTAGCGGTGGATCCAGCGCTGCTCGCGCCACTGGCGCTACGTTTGCGCATGATCGACACACTGGCGCAAGCTTCGAGCTCAACCGGTATGGCTGGCGGCCAAGCCATCGATCTTGGCGCCGTCGGCAACGTGCTCGCGCTCGCTGATCTCGAAGACATGCATTTGCGCAAGACCGGCGCGCTCATCCGCGCGAGCGTCGAGCTTGGCGCATTCGGCGCCGCCATCGATGATGACGCCGTGCTGCGCAAACTGCGCGCCTATGCCCGCTGCATCGGACTCGCCTTTCAAATCCGCGACGACATTCTGGATGTCGAAGGCGACACCGCCATCATCGGCAAAACTCAAGGCGCGGATCTGCGTGACAACAAACCCACTTATTGCAGTCTGCTCGGCGTCGAAGGCGCCCGCGCCCGCGCTGAAGCGCTGCACGAAGAAGCAGTCGCGCAGCTCTCAAGCTTTGGGCGAGATGCGGATCTCCTGCGCAACATCTCCGCGTACATCGTGCGCCGCATCCGCTGAAGGCTGAATCAAGTATTTAAGCGACTCTGGAACGATTCTGAAGTGAGCCATAGGCGGGCTGGAAAACTTGCATCACCCCGCCAAACGCCGCATGATTGCCGATTCGCACCCGACCCGTACAAAAACTCACCGCCCGTATGGACGATCCTCAACGCTTTCCACTGCTGCTGACTATTGACAGCCCCGCTGATCTGCGGCGCCTGCCCGTTGAACAGCTGCAGACGGTGGCAGATGAGCTGCGCGACTACATCATCGCTTCGGTATCACGCACCGGTGGCCATCTTTCGGCGAGCCTTGGTACCGTCGAGCTGACCGTCGCATTGCATTACGTTTTCAATACGCCGATCGATCATCTGGTGTGGGACGTCGGACATCAATCCTACGGTCATAAGATCCTCACCGGGCGCCGCCGCGAGATGGCAACGCTGCGTAAACGCGGTGGAATCTCCGGCTTTCTCAAGCGCAGCGAGAGCGCCTTTGACGTCTTCGGCGCTGGTCACTCCAGCACGTCGATCAGCGCCGCGCTCGGCCTTGCCATCGCGGCCCAGCAACGCGGCGAAAAGCGCCAATCGATCGCGGTGATCGGCGATGGCGCGATGACCGCCGGCATGGCTTTTGAGGCACTCAATCACGCCGGCAACAGCGAAAGCGATCTGCTGGTGATCTTGAACGACAACGAAATGTCGATCTCGCGCAATGTCGGCGGCATGTCGAGCTATCTCGCCAAACTGCTCTCCGGCCGGCTCTACGCCACTGTGCGCGAAGGCGGCAAAAAAATGCTGAGCGTGGTACCGCCCGTGCGCGAGCTCGCGCGACGCGCTGAAGAACATGTCAAAGGCATGGTCACGCCCGGCACGCTGTTCGAAGAACTCGGCTTCAATTACATCGGGCCGATCGACGGCCATGACCTCGACACGCTGGTAGTCACGCTGCGCAATCTGCAATCGCTCAAAGGGCCGCAGTTTCTGCACGTGGTTACGCGCAAGGGCAAGGGCTATCGCCCGGCAGAAGAAAATCCCTGCGCTTATCACGGCGTCAGCGCCTTTGATCCCGCAGTTGGCCTGCATCTGGTGCCGAGCAAAGGCAAACCCAGCTATTCACAGATCTTCGGCGATTGGTTGTGTGATATGGCGGCGGCTGATCCGGCCATGGTCGCCATCACGCCCGCGATGTGCGAAGGCTCAGGCATGGTGGAATTCGCGCAGCGCTATCCCGAACGTTTCTTCGACGTTGGCATCGCCGAGCAACACGCGGTCACTCTCGCTGGCGGCCTCGCCTGTGGCGGATTGCATCCCGTGGTCGCCATCTACTCGACTTTTTTACAGCGTGCTTACGATCAGCTCGTGCACGACATCGCGCTGCAGAATCTGCCCGTGCTGTTCGCCATCGACCGCGCCGGCGTCACCGGCCCTGATGGCGCGACGCACGCCGGCGCTTTCGACTTAAGCTTTTTGCGCTGCATTCCCAACATGCTGATCATGGCGCCTTCCGATGAGGACGAGTGTTATCGCATGCTGACTACGGGCCTGCGTCACGATGGCCCAAGCGCGGTGCGTTACCCACGCGGCGGCGGTCCTGGCCGCGCGGTTGAACGCAGCACAGCCGCCTTGACCACCAGCCTACCCATCGGCCGCGCCGAAGTGCGACGCAAGGGCCAGCGCGTCAGCATCCTCGCCTTCGGCAGCGCTCTTGGAACGGCGCTTGAAGTTGCCGCGCGCATCGATGCCAGCGTAGTCAACATGCGTTTCGTGAAACCACTCGACGCGCAGACCGTGCTCCAGCAGGCAACCACCCACGAGCTGCTGGTGACGATCGAAGACAACGCGGTCATGGGCGGCGCGGGCAGTGCCGTCAACGAGTGCCTGGCTGCCCACGGCGTTGATGCCGCCATCCTCAATCTCGGCCTGCTCGATGTCTTCGGCGAACACGGCTCACGCGACGAACTCCTCGCCGACAGCGGCCTTGATCCCGATGCCATCGAGAGCGCCATCGCGCGCCGCCTCGCCCCGATTCTTGCCAAAACGCCACGCCTGGCGTAAATTTCCTAGCAGTTTTATCAACTATTATGTCGCCACGTTATCGTCTGACCGTTTTCGCCGAATTCGCTGCCGCGCACATCCTGCGCGACTATCCGGGTGAGTGCAGTCGTCTGCACGGCCATAACTGGAAAATCGAGGTCGAAATCGAAGCTCGCGCCCTCAACGAAGTCGGCATGGGAGTGGATTTCAAAGTCATCAAACAGGCAACGCGGACCCTCGCCGCCGAGCTCGATCATCGCCATCTGAACGATATTCCACCGTTCGATAAGATCAACCCGACCGCGGAAAACATTGCAGCCTGGTTCTACCGTCGATTGGGGCAGACTCTGAATACTGAAAACGTGCGCGTAGCCGCGATCACGATCTGGGAAACCGCAACCGCCGGCGTCAAGTACAGCGAGGTTGAAGACTGATGAGAACCCCTCAAAAAAACATCGCCGACGTACAGAGCAGCCCCGATCTGCGGCAGATTCCAATCGACAAGGTCGGCATCCGTCATTTGCGTCATCCGGTGCGCGTAAAAGATCGCAGCGGTGGTGATCAACACACCATCGCCACCTTCAACATGTATGTCGATCTTCCCCACAATTTCAAGGGCACGCACATGTCGCGTTTCGTCGAGCTGCTAAATTCGCACGAACGCGAAATCACCGTGTCCTCATTCAAAGACATCCTGCATCGCATGCGCGAAACACTCGGCGCATCGAGCGGGCACATCGAAATGCGCTTTCCCTACTTCATCAACAAGGCCGCGCCGGTATCAGGCGTGAAGAGCCTGCTCGATTACGAAGTCACGCTGATCGGCGAGGCAAGCGCAGAGCAGACTCACCTCACCGTCAAAGTGGTAGTACCGGTAACAAGCCTCTGCCCCTGCTCCAAAGAAATCTCAGACTACGGCGCGCACAATCAGCGCTCGCATGTCACCGTCACCGCGCGCACACGCAGCTTCGTCTGGATCGAAGACCTCATCAATCTCGTTGAACGCGAAGCTTCCTGCGAAATCTTCGGCTTGCTCAAACGTCCCGATGAAAAATACGTCACCGAACGCGCTTACGACAATCCGAAATTCGTCGAAGACATGGTCCGCGACGTCGCCGCTCGCTTAAATAGCGATGAGCGCATCGATGGCTACATGATCGAATCAGAAAACTTCGAATCGATCCACAACCACTCAGCGTACGCGCTGATTCGCAAGAATATGTAATCCGCACGCAAGAGCATGCCCACCATGCTCTTGCGCTTCACTCCAGCCGTTCGCCGGGTGATTCCACGATGGGTATCGCCTCTCATGGCGACACGGCTCTCGCTCAACTTATGCTCAATACTGACCCCTAGGCCCGGAGCTTAATGGCCAGAGTACCGGGACCCTTTTTCGAAACCGGAGCCGCTACGCGCCAACGGTTTCGAAAAAGGGTCCCGGCACTGCCTCGAAGGATTCGTTGATGATTCAGAAACCGGCCTCACCGCGCATATCGCAACTCCCCTCTCCCGCGGCGGGGGAGAGCATAGCGAGGGGAGCGTAGCCGCGCCGGGGGAGAGGGTATATGTATTCGCAATGCCAAGAGCGGTGTCCGTCAGTATTTTTCGGGACCGTCGGCGCGCAGCAGCTCCGCGTCCCGAAAAACACCACCGGGATCCGCCGAGCACTACGCTCGGGGTATCACTCTTCACAGGAGGACCTGGAAGATGGACACACAAGGATTACGCTCAACCACTCGCCAGCTAGTGCAGCTCTGATGATCATGTTGGTGGGCTGCACAACAAACCCGACCATTCGCACCGATGCCGAAGGCTAAACACGAGACAACGCGCGTTAAAAAATGCGCGAAGCTATCTGCATTACCAGCAACGCATATGCGCCTGCGACGACATCATCGAGCATGATGCCAAAACCACCATGCACGCGACGATCGAGCCAGCCGATGGGCCAAGGCTTCCAGATATCGAACACACGAAACAGCACGAAACCCGCGATGATCCAGCCCCAGCCCGCAGGGGCTGCAATCATCGCAACGAGATAACCAACGACTTCATCGATGACGATGGCGCCGTGATCATGCACGCCGAGCACGCGCGCTGTGTACTCGGCGGCAAATGCGCCGAGCACGAAGATGAGCAGTATCGCATCGCCATAGACCCACCACGACAGATCCTTCAGCAATAAATAAAGCGGAATGCCAAGCAGTGTGCCGAAAGTGCCAGGCGCCCACGGCACCGCACCAAGGCCAAAACCGAGCGAGAACAGATTCACTGGATCGCGCAACACACCAGGCGGTAGTGGTGATTTCATGCTGACGGCATAGCGGAAAAATGATCGTAGCCGCTGCGATGCGGATGATAAAGCGCGCCGTCTTCGTGCACGCAGCGAAAACCTGGCTCTGCATCGATGACGCCGATGCGCGCATAGCGACAATAAAACTCTTTCAGCACTGCTTCGACCGCCGCTGCACGTCCAGGTGCAACAGTAAAACAAAGTTCATAGTCATCACCCGCCGAGAGCATCAGCTCCGCCCAAGGCAATGCATCTTCGACCTTCAACATTGATGCAACAGATGGCGCTTGTATACAAGCCTGAAATGCTTCTGACTGCGGCAGCTCAGCGAGCTGGATCGTCGCGCCAACACCACTCGCGGCGAGCATGTGACCGAGGTCTGCGTACAAACCATCGGAAAGATCAATTGCCGCGTGCACCAATGCGCGCAAACCGAGCGCTTCACGCACACGCGGCGTCGGACAATCAAGACGCGCGCGCAGATATGCACGATGCGCTTCACTGCATTCGGCAATACCGGATTGCATGAGATGCAAGGCAAGCCCGGCATCACCGAGCGCACCGGTGACATAAATCAAATCGCCTACTTTCGCAGCAGCGCGACGAAACACCAGATCGGCGCGCGCGAAACCGTGGATTTGCACCGTAATGCTGAGCGGACCACGAGTCGTGTTGCCGCCAACCAGCGCGACATTGTAGTCACGCGCGAGCGTATAAAAACCCTCGCAGAAGCGCGCAAGCCAGGAGGTGTCTATCGCAGGCAGCGTCAGTGCGAGCGTGGCCCAGGCAGGTTCAGCACCCATGGCTGCAAGATCGCTGAGATTGACGGCGAGCGCACGATAACCAAGCGTGCGCGGATCGACATCAGGGAAAAAATGTACGCCTGCAACGAGCGTATCGATCGAGACCAGTAGTTCCTGCCCCGGCGGTACGCGCAGCATGGCGGCATCATCACCAACGCCGAGCAATACATCACCGCGCTGCAATGGTCGCTTGAAGAAAGTGTCGATGAGGTCAAACTCACCGCGCATGGAAGATCACCGAAAAAGAAAAAACCAGGCGCACGCGAGATGAGCGCTGGCCTTCACTTCGCGCCTTTGTTGCTGCTGACGAGGGCAACTTCTTCGCGGCGCATGCGCTCCGCGAGACGATCAAGGATACCATTGACGTATTTGTGGCCGTGATGCGCGCCAAAAAGTTTAGCGAGCTCCACGCCTTCATTGATGATGACGCGATACGGCGTTTCAGGATGGTAACGCAGCTCACAGGCACCAAGACGCAAAATAGCGCGCTCAACCGGATCCACTTCATGCAGAGGACGATCGAGCAGCGGCTCGATCTGCTCATCGAGATCATCGATATACGTCAACGCTTCACGCAGCAGCACATCGAAGAAGCGGCGATCGACTTCGCCTTCGGTCTCATCGATGAGGAATTGAGGATCGATGGCAGCGGCGTCGTGACTGGTCAATTGCCATTGATAAATCGCCTGCATCACACAGCTACGCGCACGGCTGCGCGCCGCGCGCGGACCGCTTACCTGTTTGGCTTGACCTTTGCCGGCCCCTTGATTGGACCCTTTATTTGACATAGCGCGATCAAGCTTCCAGCTTGCGCAGCAAATTGACCATCTCCAGCGCTGACAGCGCCGCTTCCGCACCTTTGTTGCCCGCCTTAGTGCCTGCACGCTCGATGGCTTGCTCGATGCTGTCGACCGTGAGCACACCGCATACCACCGGTACCTCACTCTTCAGTGCGACATCGGCAAGACCACGCACACAAGCGCCAGCGATGTAATCGAAGTGCGGCGTGGCGCCGCGGATGATCGCACCGAGTGCGATCACCGCCTGATAGCGGCCAGCATTAGCAAGACGCTGCGCAGCGAGCGGCAATTCAAAAGCACCAGGCACGCGCACGATTTCGATCGCATCAAACGAGGCACCATGACGATGCAGTGTATCGATTGCGCCTTGCACCAGATGCTCGACGATGAAACTGTTAAACCTGGAAGCAAGCAGCACGTAGCGCGCGCCGGCGCTGGCCACGAGTTCGCCTTCGATGGTACGGATATCGCTCATGATGCCTCGCGCGAATAACAGGGCAAATAGTTTAACCCAAGGGCAAGGCGCGGGCTACGCCCCCGGCAGGTATTCAACGATCTCAAGACCAAAGCCAGACAGACCGAGCAGCTTGCGTGGTGAACCGAGCACACGCATGCGCCGCACGCCAAGATCAACGAGAATCTGCGCGCCAGTACCATAATCACGCAGCTCACCAGAAGAAGACGAATGCGCGTGCGGCGGCTCGATGCCGCGCTCATGACGCTGATTATCGAGTACACGCTTGATTAGCGCATGCGGACCCTCACCACCGCGCAGCAATATCAGCACGCCACCTTTAGGCTCAGCGGCGATACGCTGCATCGCGGCGTCGAGCCCCCAGGCGGTTTCATGCACGCTCGCGCGCAAGGTGTCATAGAGTCTATCTTCCATGTGCACACGCACCAGCACCGCTTCATCTGCCGAGATGTCACCGCGAATGAGCGCGTAATGCACTTCGCCGCCGGCCTGATCGTGATACGCGCGAAAGAGGAAATCGCCATATTCCGTCGGCAATTGATACTCGGCCACGCACTCGACCGTTTTTTCATTACGCATGCGATAGCGAATGAGATCGGCGATGGTGCCGATCTTCAAGCCATGCGCGCGCGCAAAACGCATGAGCTGCGGGCGCCGCGCCATGCTGCCATCTTCATCGAGAATTTCAACGATCACCGCCGCTGGCTCATGACCGGCAAGTCGCGCGAGATCACAGCCCGCTTCGGTATGTCCCGCGCGCGCCAGAACGCCGCCTGGCTGCGCCATGAGGGGAAAGATGTGGCCAGGCTGCACAATGTCAGCCGGCAGCGCATCACGCTTCACTGCGGCTTGCACTGTCACTGCGCGATCGGCCGCTGAAATGCCTGTGGTCACGCCTTTGGCTGCTTCGATGGAAAGCGTAAAGTTGGTCGAATGCTGGGCGTCGGTGCCACTCACCATGAGTGGCAGACGAAGCTGCGCGCAGCGCTCGCGCGTCAGCGTGAGACAGATCAAGCCTCGACCATAGCGCGCCATGAAGTTGATATCCTGTGCGCGCACGCAGGAAGCGGCCATCACCAGATCGCCTTCGTTCTCGCGATCTTCATCATCCATGAGCACGACCATGCGCCCACGGTGCAGCTCTTCGATCAGCTCCTCGGTGGTATTGAACGCGGGCTCTTCTCCACTCGCGAGCGTCGCCGCGTCGCGAATATATTCAGGAATAGAGTCAGAGGAACGATCAGAGGTCTTAGGCATCCTGCAAATATCCATGTTCGGAAAGAAAGGCGCGGCCGATGCCGCCGCTGTTTACGCTAGCACCACCAGAGAGCAAGCGTTCGAGATAGCGCGCAACCACATCGACTTCGATATTGACGGCCGTGCCACTGCGGTAATTACCGAGCACCGTGCGTTCGAGCGTGTGCGGAATGACATTGATTTCAAAACCCGCGCTACTCACGGTATTCACCGTCAGGCTCACACCATCGACACATACCGACCCCTTGGCAGCGAGATAACGCGCGAGCCCCGCGGGCACTGTAAAACGCATCACTTTGCACTGACCAACACTGCGCACCTCTTCCACCTGCCCAACACCATCGACATGCCCGCTCACCAGATGGCCACCCAGCCGCGTCGTTGGCAGCAGCGCTTTTTCAAGATTCACCGGTTCGCCTGAGGCGAGCGCACCAAGCGTGGTGCATGACAAAGTTTCGCGTGATACATCCGCTGCAAAACCGTTGCGCCGCACTTCAACGGCGCTCAGACATACGCCGCTCACAGCAATGCTATCGCCAAGACCCACATCGCTGAAATCGAGCGTTTGTGATTCGATCGATAGACGCATGTCATCGCCACGTCGATCGAGCGCGCTGATTTTGCCAACCGCCTGCACTATGCCAGTGAACATGATCTTTACTCCGAGCGGAAATCCCGCGCCATTCGAGGCCTCTGCGAAACAACTACGTGTTGAAAAATCATAGGCTGGGCTGAACGCAGTGAAGCCCAACATCCTCACATGAACAAGCACGTCCAATCGGTGAGCATAGACGTTGGGCTTCACTGCGTTCAGCCCAACCCATGACTCAGTTTCTCAGCAATCCCGCGCCACTGTGGCAGTGATGCGCCAATCATCGCCCACCGCGCGCATATCAGTAACTTCAAGCGCCGGCGCTTGTGCAAGCCGATTGAGGCCGGGCAAAGCGAAGAGACCACGCGCGTTATCACCCAACAGTTTCGGCGCCACATAGAGCACCAGCTCATCGATCAAACCTGCTTGCAACATCGCTCCGCTAAGCGTCGGACCAGCTTCCAATAGTAACTCATTGATCTCGCGCTCAGCCAAAATCGCGAGCAATGCGCGCAGATCAATGCGGCCATCCGCGCTGGCACAGGCAAGCACTTCAACGCCTCGCCGAGAAACAAATTCAAGCGCATTTGATGCACCTGCGCTGACAATCAAAGTGTTGCCAAGCTGACTGAGCAAGCGCGCATCGTGCGGCATGTGCAGCGCGCTGTCGAGCACCACGCGCAAGGGCTGATGCGTCGGTGCGGCCTGCGCTTGATCAAGATCAATTTCATCGAGACGGATGGTGAGAGAAGGATCATCGGCGAGCACAGTGCCTATACCAGTCATGATCGCTGCGCTACGAGCGCGCAAACGCTGCACATCACGGCGCGCGGCAACGCCGGTGATCCAGCGACTTTCGCCGGTAGCGGTAGCGGTGCGACCATCGAGCGTCATGCCGAGTTTGCAGCGCACGAAGGGCCGGCCCCCGCGATGACGCATGATGAAGCCGGGATTGAGTGCTTCGGCCTGCACCGCAAGCAGACCGCTTTCGACTTGCACGCTGGCTGCGCGCAGCGCAGCAAGACCAGCGCCCGCGTTACGCGGATCGGGATCTTCCATTGCGGCAACGACGCGCGTAACACCGGCGCGCAGCAAGGCATCGACACAGGGCGGCGTACGACCATGATGCTGGCAAGGCTCAAGCGTTACATAGGCCGTAGCGCCATGCGCAGCAGCGCCAGCAGCGCGTAGCGCTGCCACTTCAGCGTGCGCTTCTCCAGCGCGCTCGTGCCAACCTTCACCGACGATCTCGCCCGCCCGCACGAGCACGCAGCCGACACGAGGATTGGGATGAGTGGAATAGAGCCCGCGCGCAGCGAGTTCGAGCGCGCGCGCCATGAACCTGCGGTCATCGGAGTCGGTCATGACATCTGCGCCGGAAATAAATAAAGCGGAAAATAGTCCGCTTCAGGAGTCCTTGCTCTTGTCGCCCGCCTTGCCGCGATCACCGCGCTTGTCGCTGCATGTTTCGAGCAAGGACAACTGACGCTTGTGCGCTTCGGGCGTGGCATCGCTCTGCAAGCGTTCGATCTCTTCGCGAAAAGCATTGACGTCCTCAAAACGGCGATAGACCGAAGCAAAGCGAACATAGGCAATTTCATCGAGCTCTCGCAGCTCCGTCATCACCCACTCGCCTAGTTCGCGCGATTTGATTTCGCGCTCGCCCGAAACATGCAAGCGATGCTTGATGCGATCGACCGCCGATTCGATGACATCGATGTCGACCGGTCTTTTTTCCAGCGCGCGCAGCATGCCGCGGCGCATCTTGTCTTCATTGAAGGGTTCGCGCGTGCCGTCGTGCTTGATGATGTGGGGAAAGACGAGTTCGGCAGTCTCGAAGGTAGTGAAACGCTCGGAGCAACTCACGCATTCACGCCGGCGCCGGATCGAAGCGCCTTCGTTGGCGAGCCGGGAATCGATCACCCGAGTATCGCCAGCGCCACAGAAGGGACAACGCACCCCGCCCTCCTTCGCCTGCCCTAGCTACGCCTGAGGACGCACATCGCGCGCGCTCAGTCGCCATAAACCGGGAAGCGCGCGCAGAGCGCCGTCACCCGCTCACGCACTGCGGCAATCACGGCTTCGTCGGTGGGCCGATCCAGCACATCGCAGATCCAGTCCGCGAGCGCGCACACTTCGGTTTCGCGAAAACCGCGCGTGGTCACCGCCGGCGTGCCGATGCGAATGCCCGAGGTCACGAAAGGAGAGCGCGGATCGTTGGGAACGCTATTTTTGTTGACGGTGATGTGCGCGGCATCGAGCGCGATATCTGCCTCTTTGCCAGTGACATTTTTGTCGATGAGATCGACCAGGAAGAGATGATTGTCCGTGCCGCCAGAGACGATGCGATAACCGCGCTCCTGCATGCGCGCCGCCATGGCGCGGGCGTTGGCAACCACATGACGCTGATATTCCTTGAACTCAGGCTCGAGCGCTTCCTTGAAGGCAACCGCCTTGGCCGCGATCACGTGCATAAGCGGACCGCCCTGCGTGCCCGGGAACACCATCGAATTCAGCTTCTTTTCGATGTCCTCATTGGTGCGCGCCATGATGATGCCGCCGCGCGGACCACGCAGCGTCTTGTGCGTGGTGGAAGTAGTCACGTCGGCGATCTGCACCGGGCTCGGATAGACGCCTGCCGCGATCAAACCAGCAACATGGGCGATATCGACGAACAGATAGGCACCGACCTTGTCGGCGATGTCTCGGAAACGCTGCCAGTCGATGACGCGCGAATAAGCGCTAAACCCCGCCACCACCATGCGCGGCCGGTGTTCCAGCGCCAGCGCTTCGACCTGGGCGTAATCGATTTCGCCAGTGGCGGGATCAAGGCCATATTGCACCGCATTGTAAATCTTGCCGGAGAAGCTGACCTTGGCGCCATGAGTGAGATGGCCGCCATGGGCCAGGCTCATGCCGAGAATGGTGTCGCCAGGATTGAGCAGCGCCATGTATACCGCGGCGTTCGCCTGCGAACCGGAGTGCGGCTGCACATTCACATAAGCAGCGCCGAAGAGCTGCTGGGCGCGTTCGATGGCGAGGCGCTCAGCGACATCGACAAAAGCGCAACCGCCGTAGTAACGCTTGCCCGGATAGCCTTCGGCGTACTTGTTGGTGAGCACCGAGCCCTGCGCTTCCAGCACGCGCGGACTGGCGTAATTCTCAGAAGCGATCAGCTCAATGTGTTCTTCCTGCCGCTTCGCCTCGGCGCGCATGGCTCCCCACAATTCATCATCGAAACCGGCAATATGCATATTGGAGGGAAACATCTTGCGCGCACCTTTCGGGTCAAGAAGTGGGGGAATTACAGCAGCCGCAACGGAAAGCGGCATAGGATACATGATTATGAAGCGTCGGCATATGCTCGCTCGAACAGCACTTCAGCGTGACGGGCAGCCCCAGATCAATCTCAGAAAAATTAGAGATAACACTATTAATTTTTTGAAATAAAAACATATTTAAAAAATAATTCATGCCAGATCTTAAGAATCGAACGTGCAACTGACTGTTATTTGACAGTCGCCTGTGCTAGGATTCGCCCCACGCTGGCTGAATCTAATCAGCCGCGCAACAGATTGCGGCAAGCCCTAGATAAGCCGCCAATTAAATATAGCTTGGGGTAGACAAGAGTGGCCGGCTCGTCACATCCGTATTCCTCCACCGTAGCTCCACGCGTGATGCGTCTCCTCGCTGAACTCGAACGTTCGCCGGCGGGGCGAGCCATCTGTGATCACGTTCGTGATGTCGTCGAAGCCTACGAGAGCGAACTCAGTACCGCCCGCGATTCCGGATTGGCGCTACTACGCGCCCTGCTGGGTGCTTGGCTGAGCCAGATACCGACTGACAGCACTGAGGCCACTGAGCTGCGCATGCTGCGCCTTCGCCTCGAAGAAACCCCTGGCCCGAGCGAAATGGCAAGTCTGCTGCGCCGCATTCAGGGGCTAACTGGAGCAGGCACCATCAGCGCCGCCCAAGCAGCACCCTCGCCTGTTTCTGAAGCAGCCCCTGTCGCCCCCATTTTCCAACCCGCACCTGCCGTTCAGCCTCAGCCTGCGGCAGGAGCAGCGACAACGACAAATCCAGATGCGCTTACCTCGGCCATAGAGGAGCTAGCGGCCAGCGAACTCGACGACAACCTCAGCACGCCCATTCTGGGCGACGCTGACAGCAGCGAACTCGCTCCCGGTAACACCTATCGCCGCCACCTGGCCGAAAAGCGCGAACGCATCCAGAAAATCCAGGAAGCCCTGGTCCAGCACGTCAACGATGTCATCAAACAGAACGAGAAGTTTGGCGTGCTGCTTGAGATCGAGCATGCCTCGCTGCGCCAGGCTGACAATCTGGAAGACCTGGAGGACCTGAAGACCACGCTCGTCAGCGAAGTCGGCAAGCTACGCGACGGACATCAGACACTGACGCGCAAGCTTGACACCGCCAGCAAGTATTTGCAGATCATCGGCACTGAAGGCCAGCATCTCAACGAAGAGTTGACCCGCGCACACATCCTCAGCGAGACCGATGAGCTCACCGGTCTCGCGAACCGGCGTGCCTTCCTGCGCCGCCTCGAAGACGAGGTCGCGCGCGTACAGCGCTATGGCTACCCGCTCTCACTCGCGCTAATGGATATGGACAGCTTCAAGGCGGTCAACGACAAGTACGGCCATGGCGCCGGTGACGAAGTGCTGCGCAATTTTGCCGCCAACATGCTTTCCATATTCCGTCATCACGACATGGCGGCACGCTACGGCGGCGAGGAATTCGTGGTGCTGCTGCCCAACACCGATCGCAACGGTGCGCTCCGTGCGCTGGAGAAAGTGCGCAAGAAAACCAGTGAGAGCTCTTACCAGCTCTGCGGCAAGGCTATGCCCATGCCGACCTTCTCCGCCGGCGTCTCGCTTTATCGCCCGGGAGAAACACCCGGCAATCTCATCGAACGCGCTGACAAAGCGCTCTACCAGGCAAAACGCCTCGGCCGCAATCGCATCGAGCTCGACCAGTCCGATGGCGTCGAAACCGCTGTAGTTCGCTGAGCCAAACAGAAGTTAACCGCAAGAAAGCACGCAGTATGCCCTTAAGTATTTCGGGCACGCCTCATAAAAATCCGCCGCTGATTTGATAGGTTGGGCTGAGCGCCAAGCGAAGCCCAACATCTGCGCCTCCCAATGCCGCGCCCGTTGGGCTTGGCTTCGCTCAGCCCAAC
>JAITWN010000204.1 GCA_031285245.1 Chromatiales bacterium
TAAAACCATGGTCGTTTTCGGCACACGTTAATCAGCAGCGCCATCTACTTCGGCGCAATCCACAACATTTAACTTACTTTCCCGTACCGCGAGGGAACAATCATGTCACTACATAAGCCGGCGGCCGCTGCCGTCAGTGCCCTTTTGTTATTCGCAAACACCACCAGCGCCGAGAGCAGCAGTGTCTTTGACCCGCGCACGCTGGCCATGGGTAGCACGGGCGTCGCATCTGGCCATAGCACCGAAGCCGCCTTCATGAATCCGGCGCTGCTCGCGGTAAGCGAAGATCGTTTCAGTTTCTCGCTGCCGATCGGCGTTCGCTTGAGCGATTCCGACAAGCTGCTCGATGCCATCGATGACTTCAACAATGCCTCTCCGGTGGCGGCGCTGAACAATGCCATCGATGCTTATCTCGCCGATCCCAGCGCCACCACCGCTACTGAAGTACAAGCCAGCGGCGAGGAATTGATCCATCAGTTGAATCGCATCTCCAACCGTCCGCTCAATCTCGAAGCACGTGCCGGAACTGCGGTGAACATCCCAGGCAAGAAGTTTGGCTTTTCCGTTTTTGGCAATGCCTATACGCTCGGCGGCGCTGCTGCGCTAGTCAACGGCGCGGACATCACAGCCATTGAAGACGCCATCAGTGGCGCTGCCCTGGAAACTCTCATCGCCAACCCCACCGATGCCCTCACCTCGCGCATCGATGCACGCTTGGCGGCTGTTACCGAAGCCGGAGTTGCCATCGCGACACAAGTCGACGCACTCGGTGGCCTCGCCATCGGCGTGACACCAAAGTACATGCAAGTTCGCAGCTATGACTACTCGTTCGTGGGCAGCAACCTCGACAATGCCAAGATCAAACTCAAAAATGGTGAGCATGTCGACAGCGGCTTCAATATGGACTTCGGCCTTGCCAAGGAATGGGACAGCGGCTGGGCTGCGGGGCTCGCGGTACGCAATCTGATTGCGCATGAATACCATACGGTGCAAGGCAACATCATCAAGATCAAGCCTCATGCGCGCCTTGGCGCCTCGCATCACAGTAACTGGCTGACGCTAGCCGCGGATATCGATCTCACGGAACAGGATGCTTTCGGGGTCGATAATGCCAAGAGCAGATACGCAGGCGTTGGCGCTGAGTTTGATATTTTCAGCATGGTGCAATTGCGTGCGGGCTATCGCCATAATCTCAGCGATCTGCCGCCAGGCCACAAAGCTGGCGTCGCCTCAGTGGGCCTTGGTCTAAGCTTCTTCGGCGTGCACACCGACATCGCGGTCGCCGGCAATCAGAATGACATTACTGGCTCAGCGCAGATCGGCTTCAGGTATTAAACAATCCAGCGAGCATCGCGCCAGGATCATCGGCGCGCATGAACGCTTCTCCCACTAGGAATGCATGCACCCCGGCACCCCGCATACGCGCGACGTCAGCCGGGGTGTGAATTCCACTTTCAGTCACCAGCACACGATCGCTCGGTACCTGCGGTAAAAGATCGAGCGTGATTTCTAAACGCGTTTCAAAATTGCGCAGATCGCGATTGTTGATACCGATCAGCGACGCATGGAGCGCAAGCGCGCGTTCAAGCTCATCAGCATCGTGAACTTCCACCAGCACATCGAGCCCGAGATGTGCTGCAAGCCCGGTGAACTCCACCAACTGCGCATCGCCGAGCGCGGCTACGATAAGCAGAATGCAATCCGCACCGATCGCACGCGCTTCGTAAATCTGATAAGCATCGATGATGAAATCCTTGCGCAACACCGGCAGCGCACAGGCCGCGCGTGCAGCCACGAGATATTCGTCAGCGCCTTGAAAGAAATCGCGATCCGTCAATACCGACAAACAAGCTGCTCCTCCCTGCTCGTAAGAGACAGCAATCTCGGCGGGACGAAAATCTGCGCGTAATACGCCGCGGCTAGGTGATGCGCGCTTGACCTCGGCGATCACCGCAGCATCTCCGCGCTCGATTTTGACGCGCAGCGCGGCCTCAAAGTCGCGTGGCGGCGGCAGATACTGACAGCGCGCGCTGAGCTCGCGCAACGGCAAAACTTCCGCGCGCTCGATAACCTCTTCGGTTTTGCGGCGCAGGATACGTTTGAGAATGTCGGACATATCGCGCTGGCTTACAGAGCTTGCGTAAACCGTGCAAGCTCATCGAGACGGATGCGGGCTTCACCGTTTGCGATCACCTCGCGTGCACGCGCGATGCCTTCGGCAAGCGTCGCAGCAAGACCCGCGACATAGATGGCCGCTCCGGCATTGAGCGCCACCACATCACTCGCCGGCCCTGGCACGCCGCTGAGCACGCCGAGCACGAGATCCAGACTGTCCTTTGGTCCGCTCACTTTCAGCGTTTCCATTGGGGCGCTCGCAAGGCCAAAATCTTCCGGACGCACTTCGTAGCTGGTCACATCACCATCACGCATCTCAGCGATGTTGGTCACGCCACCGATGCCGATCTCATCCATGCCTTCGGAGGAGTGCACGACCAGAACGTGGCGGCTGCCGAGCTTACCCATCACCTGCGCTACTGGCCGCAACCAGCGCGCATCATAAACACCGATCACCTGATTGGGCGCGCCCGCAGGATTGGTGAGCGGGCCGAGTAGATTGAACAGCGTGCGCACACCCATTTCGCGACGCGGCCCAATAGCGAATTTCATCGCATTATGATGCAGCGGCGCGAACATGAAACCGACGCCGATCTGATCGACACAGGCCGCCACCTGCTCAGGCGTAAGATCAAGCCGAACGCCCGCCGCTTCGAGCACATCCGCACTGCCACAGGCGCTCGACACCGAACGATTGCCATGTTTGGCAACACGTCCGCCGGCCGCTGCAACCACAAAGGCGCTAGCGGTAGAGATATTGAACGTGCGCGCACCGTCGCCACCTGTGCCGCAGGTATCAACGAGATATTTTTTATCGAGTTCGACTCGGGACGCGAGCCCACGCATGACGCGCGCGGCGGCAGCGATTTCATCCACTGTTTCGCCTTTCATACGCAGCCCGATCAGCAAGCCGCCGATCTGCGCAGGCGTTGCCTGGCCCGTCATGACCAGACGCATCACTGTTTCCATCTGCGCTTCACTGAGATCGCGATGCTCGGTGACAGCGCGGATCGCAGCCTGCATATCCATATCCGCAGAATGCGCTGTCATACGCTCGTTTCCAGGAAATTCTGCAGCAAGCGATGACCGCATTCGGTCAGAATCGATTCGGGATGGAACTGCACGCCTTCCACTGCGAGCTCGCGATGACGCACGCCCATGATTTCATCGACTGCGCCGTTCTCATCGACCGTCCAGGCCGTGACTTCCAGACAAGCTGGCATGCTGTCCGGCGCGATCACCAGTGAATGGTAGCGCGTCGCTTCAAATGGCGATGGCAAGCCGCGAAACACACCCTCGCCGTGGTGATGAATGGGAGAAGTCTTGCCATGCATGAGCACACGCGCGTGCGTGATGCTACCACCGAACACTTGTCCGATAGATTGATGGCCAAGGCAAACACCGAGAATCGGCACGCGGCCAGCCATGCGGCGGATCAGCTCAATGGAAATACCGGCATCGCTCGGCGTTCCCGGCCCCGGTGAAATCACAATACGCGACGGCGCCATGCGCTCCACAGTGGCGACATCCACCTGATCATTGCGCAGCACTTTAACCTGCGCCCCGAGCTCACCGAAGTACTGCACGAGGTTGTAGGTAAAGGAATCGTAATTGTCGATCATCAACAACATGGAAAACTCCGCGCGCGGCAGCCGGCCATCACTTCTTCAGCCCTTGGCTGACCAGCTCTACCGCTCGAAACATGGCTCGTCCCTTGTTGAGCGTTTCATCCCACTCCGAAGCAGGAACCGAATCGGCAACGATACCTGCGCCAACCTGTATGCGCAGGCGACCCTCTCTGATCACCGCGGTGCGAATAGCAATCGCGGTATCCATATTGCCGTTCCACCCGATGTAGCCGACCGCGCCAGCATAAACACCGCGACGGGTCGGCTCGAGTTCGTCGATGATTTCCATCGCGCGCACTTTGGGCGCGCCGGAAACCGTGCCCGCGGGGAAAGTGGCGCGCAGCACATCAAGCGCGCCGAGCCCAGAGCGCAACTCACCAGTAACGTTCGACACGATATGCATGACGTGCGAATAGCGCTCGATCACCATGCGTTCGGTCAGTCGCACACTGCCGGTGCGCGCAATACGGCCAACATCGTTGCGCCCGAGATCGATTAGCATCAGATGTTCGGCGAGCTCTTTGGGATCGGCGAGCAATTCGGTTTCCAAGCGAGCATCTTGCTCCTCATCGCAACCACGCGGACGCGTACCGGCAATCGGGCGCACTGTCACCAAGCCATCTTCCAGCCGCACCAGGATCTCGGGCGATGAACCGACGATGTGGAAATCACCGAGATCGATGTAATACATGTACGGTGAAGGATTCAATCGGCGCAGACCGCGATAAAGATCAAGCGGCGCGGCCTGATACGGCACGCTCAAACGCTGCGACAGCACCACCTGCATGACATCGCCTTCGACGATGTAATCCTTGATGCGCATCACCGCTGCTTCGAAACCTTCACGGCTGAATTCAGAAACGAAATCTTCTTCGCTGGTGGATGAAGATCCGCTCACCAAGCTCGGTGCAGGATGGCGCGACAATGCCCCGTTCAGCCTGGCTTCGAGCGCATCGAGTTCGCGCTGCGCGTGCTCCCAGGCGTTTTCAGCTTTCGGTTCGACACAAAGCACGATGAAGAGCTTGCCAGCGAGATTATCGAACACCAGCACACGATCGCTGAGCATAAGCAATACATCAGGCTCTTCCCCCGCAGCGCCACCGGCAAGCCGAGGTTCGATATAGCGCACGGTGTCATAACCGAAGTAGCCCACGAGGCCACCGCTAAAACGCGGCAGGCCTGGCACAGGCGCGATCTTGAAACGCTGGCGATAGGCTTCGATCCAAGCGAGCGGATCATCGCTGGTGAAGCGTTCGACTTCTTCGCCGTCGATATTCAGCGTAATGAGATTGCCGCTGACGCGTAGCACCTGCCGACACGGCAGGCCGATGATCGAATAACGGCCCCATTTTTCCCCGCCCTGCACAGATTCGAACAGGTAACTGTAGGGGCCTTCGGCAAGCTTGAGATAGGTACTGAGCGGAGTGTCGAGATCCGCAGGGACTTCGCGCATGACAGGGACGTGGGTGTGGCCAGCCCGTCCCAGCGCAGCGAATTGCTCAGGCGTCATTACCGCGCGGTCACACTTATGCTTGGCCGCTGCGCGCAACGGGAGCAAGCAGGCCACGCAGCTCAGCCAAAGATGCAATCACCGCATCGGGCTTGGCATCACGAATGTCGTGACCATGATTGTAGCCATAAGGAACACAGACGATACCGAAGCCCGCGGCACGCGCGGCCTGAACGTCGCTGATCGAATCGCCGACCATCAGCGAACGCTGCGGTGCTACGCCGAAAAATTCAGCGGCGTGAAAGAGCGGCATCGGATCAGGCTTCTTTTTTGGCAGCGCATCGCCACTGACGACGATACCGAAGGCATTGAACAATCCCAGCGCCTTCAGCAACGGCTCGGTAAAACGCGCGCCTTTGTTGGTCACACAGCCGATCTGATATCCCGCGTCTTTCAGGAAGTCGACGCCTTCGCGCACACCGGGATAAAGACGGCTGTGCTCGCAGACGTTTTCCTCATATTCGCGCAGAAAAATCGGATAGGCGCGACGAAACAATGCTTCGTCCGGCTCACCGTCAACCGCATCGATCAGCGCACGACGAACCAAACGCTCGACACCATTGCCGATCCATTGCCGCACGCGCGCTTCACCGCGCAGCGGCATACCGAGCTCGCCCATCATCACATCGACCGCGCAAGCGAGATCGGGCACCGTGTCCACCAGCGTCCCATCGAGATCGATCAACACCATCTCGGGGCGCGTCAGCGCAATCGAAGTCATGGATTAATATCTCAACGCTTGGCCTTGGCAAGCTCGGCGCGCATAGCGGCGATGGTGGCCTTGTAATCTGGAGTGCTGAAGATCGCGGAGCCAGCAACGAAAGTATCGGCGCCCGCCTCCGCTACCGCGCGGATGTTGTCTATCTTCACGCCGCCATCGATTTCGAGGCGGATATTACGCCCGCTTTTATCAATGATCTGACGCGCTTCGCGCAGCTTGTCGAGCATGGCGGTAATGAAACTTTGCCCACCGAAGCCAGGGTTCACCGACATCAGCAGTACCATGTCCACTTTGTCGATGACGTACTTGAGGTAATCAAGCGGAGTCGCGGGATTGAACACCAAACCTGCCTTACAACCGCAGTCGCGGATTAACTGCAAGCTGCGATCGATATGCTCCGAGCCTTCGGGATGGAAAGTGATGTAATTTGCGCCCGCTTTGGCGAAGTCCGGAATGATGCGATCGACCGGCTTTACCATTAAATGCACGTCGATCTCCGCTTTGACGCCATGCTTGCGCAAGGCTTCGCACACCAGCGGGCCAATGGTGAGATTCGGGACATAATGATTGTCCATGACGTCGAAATGAATCAGATCGGCGCCGGCGGCAACCACATTGGTGACTTCCTCGCCCAGGCGAGCAAAGTCCGCCGACAAAATGGAAGGGGCGATGAAATAATCGTTCATAGGGAACCTCGGCAGGAGTGCAAAGTGAAGAGTAGAAAGTGAAAAGCAAAAAAAAGCAAGCCGGCTAGCCGCCGCTTACCCGCTTTTCACTTTGCATTTTTCACGCTGCGGCCCCGCGCCGAGCAGACGCGGGGCCTAGAGTGGCAGCTATGTATCAGGCCCGAACCAGACCGTACCGCACCAGTGTCCGACGAACTGCCCATGCGGCGAGACCAAAGACGCCGATGGTAACGATGATGTCGAACATCGAAGTCATCGGGATATGGTAGTAAACCGGATCAACCGTGCCAGCGATCCAGGTGTAACGCTCCAGCCAGGTGCCGATCACGATCAGGAACGCCACACCGGTGATGATGGTCGGATTCTGGCGGCTGGGTGTCATTGCGAGCGTCAATAGCGGGATCAGGAACTTGAACGCCAGGAACGTCCACCACAGCGGTCCGAAGCCTTCAAACATCATGTGGTTGTAGCGCGCCGTCTCTTCCGGGAAGCGGCCATACCACATCACCAGATACTGCGTGAAGAACAAATAGGTCCACAGGATCGTCATGGCGAGCATGAACTGCGCCATATAATTGAAGATCTTGTACTCAAACGGCTGCGTCAACCGACCTGAACGATACATGAAGAACAGGAAGATGGTGAAGAACGCCAGGAACATGTGGAAATTGCTCTGGAAATGATAAGCCCCGTAGCTGGCGCTATGCCAGTTGGGCCACATCGTCATTTCAAAATCCCATGCCACCATCGAACCGTAAATGAAATACATGAACGGAATCAGCAATGCGATGTTGCGGAAGCGGCGCTGCACCCGATAGCTCGAATCAATTTCGCTTAAGTATTGATAGCGAATGAACAAGCCACACAGCCCAACCACGAGCAGGAAACCGACGATCTGACGCGTAACCAGGAAAGTATAGTTATGCCAGCCCGACAGATGCTCTTCACCGTCATGCGCATGCGCCAACCACTGGAAAGTGTGCTCACCATTGAAAAGCAAAATGAGCAGCAAAACGCCCGCGATCGGGAACAGCACCGCAAACGAACATGCGAGCTTACGCACCTGGAAGCGCCATTTGCCGTTGCACAGATGCAGCACCGACGACAACACGATTCCGCCCAAGGCGATATAGAGCAAGAATAGGAAATTCGTCGTCAATATGGACCAACTGCCAAAATCTTCCATCGCTCTCTAGCCTCTGTTAAGCGTTCTTTTTACTGCGCCGCCGCAGACCGCGGCGATGCCTGCGCGTCCTTGGCCAAGCCATGACGCACGTAGTTGACGACATGCCAACGTTCTTCAACGTTGAGGTCGTTGCTACCACGTCCATCCGCGCGTGCCTGCGGCACGCCATAGGCTGGCATCAGGAAGCTACCGAAGCTGATGGTGCCAAATATCCAGCCCTCGGTTAGCCCATCGATATAAGGATTGTTCGCCAGCGGCGGCGCACCGATCTTCCCGGAAACCGGCGACTCTGCTTGTCCGGTGAGACCATGGCAGGCGCTGCAATAGATCTTGAACAGCGTGCGACCTTTGTTCACCGAAGCATCGCTCACCGGAATCGGATTAACCAAACTCTTGGCTTCATCGCGATTGGAAACCATGGTCTGAAGGTTACCCACCGGCACAGAACGCTTCGGAAACGGATACATCTCCAAGCGATCTTGCGACACCGGCGCCTGCGGCTCGATGGCAGGCTGATCAGCCATGTCGGTCGACCATGGCCAGCTCCATGCAGCTGCTGGAAACATGAGCACCAGTATTGCCAACTTATACTTCATGACCTGCCCTCTTCACGGATCTCCAGCGCCTGGCGCGCCAGGAACAGCTTCTTCATTGGCTCAATGTATTTCTCTTCCAGCTCAAGCTCGATACCAACTTGATCGACACCCACTTTCGCGCTGTACGGCATCGGGCGCCGACGCAGCAGACGAGCGGTGATGAGCAAACCAGCCAGCGTGAAGAACACGCTGAACAGAATCATGAGCTCATAGGTAAGCACGAAGTTTGAAGGCAACGGAATCACCGGCTTACCGCCCTGTGGCTGCACCAGGAAGTTTGCCTGGGCTGCAGCTATCCACGTAAAGCCGAGCGTGATTCCAGTGATGGCACCCGATAAGGTGAACTTGCGGATATGACTGGGACGATCACCCAGCAGCTCCACCAGTTCCGGATGCTCTATCGGCGAGATCACCGTGACATCGTCAAGTGATACGCCTGCCACTTTGTGGTCGCGCACATCAGAGATGACGGCCATGGCTTCGGCGAAATTGCTATACAAAGCCAATATGCGCTTTTTCTTCATGGATCAGGCTCCTTCCAGACCGGGAGTTCCCGGCGTACGTCTAGGGTCGGCAGCAGCAGCGGCATTCCCTCCCGCTGACGCACTGCGGCTGTGCATCACCGTCGACAGATCCTTATGCGCCAAGTGGCGGCGGTGATAGATCATTTCCTTCACTTCGTACATGGACACCGACGGAATCACCTTAACGAAGATCAGGAACAGCAAGCCAAACCAGCCAAAGCTGCCCGCGACGATGAACCACTGCACCCAGCTCGGGAAGATGACGTGGAACGCAAACGGCTCATAACCCTGTGACAGCGTCGGTGCGACGATCATCCAACGCTCAAGCCACATGCCATAGTTGAGCAGGATCGACACCACGAACATGATCGGGATGCTGCGACGGAAACGCTCCACTGCCAGCATGAACGGCAACACCGAGCCACAGAACAGCATCTGCCAGAACCAGATCGAGTACGGACCGCTAAACTTCGACAGCAGCAGTTCCTTATCAACCGCGTTGTGACCGTACCAAACCGAGGCGAACTCGATGAAGGTGAGGTAGGTCCAGACCATGCCGATCGCGAACGTCAGTTTGCAGGTCTTCTCCAGAATCGGAATCGTCATATACGCTTCGAAGCGGAAGAAGTAACGCAGCAGCACGAACAGCGTGATGATGCCTGCACAACCAGAATAGAGCGCACCCGCTACGAAGTAGGGCGGGAAACTGGTGATGTGCCAGCCGGGCATGATCGACATCGCGAAGTCAGAAGCCACGATCGAGTGCACCGACACCGCGAGCGGAATCAGGAAGCAGGCGAGCACCAGATACGCAACGCGGAAGTTGCGCCACTGGCGATCGTCACCACGCCAGCCAAGCGCGAGTACGGCATAAAGCTTCTTGCGCCAACCGCGCGCAGAATCGCGCACGATGGCGAGATCAGGAATCGAGCCCATGAACAGGAACAGCGCCGATGACGTCAGGTAGGTGCTGATAGCAAATGCGTCCCACAGCAACGGCGAGCGGAAGTTCGGCCAGATACCACGATCACTGAAGTACGGCAGCACCCAGTACATATTCCAGACGCGGCCCAAGTGGATGACCGGGAAGAGCATGGCGGTCAACAAGGTGAACGTTGTCATGGCTTCGGCGAAGCGGTAAATCGGCTTACGCCAGTCGGCATGGATGATGTGCAGAATCGCTGACAACAGAGTTCCGGAATGGCTCATGCCGATCCAGAAAATGAAGGTCGCGATGTACAAGCCCCACATGTGAGGCCAGTTCAGATTGGCTTCGCCGAGACCATAGAGGTACTGATGGATTTCTGCGATGACCGCCAGAGAAAGCAGCGCGAGACATACGATGATCGAAAGCCAGTACGCGCCGCGCGGACTCTCCATCGAGTGCAGGACGTCTTCGTTGATCTTCGCCCAGCGGATATCTTCGTTGATATCCTTTTCCTGCTCCGGCGTGAGCGCGGCATTCGTATTCAAATTGTTCATGGCAAGCCCGTTTGCTTGATTATTTTCAGATTCAGACTTCGCGAACCCGTTCCAGGAACAGAACGCGGGGATCGGTGTTCAAGCCTTCGAACACGCGGTAACCGCGCAATTCAGGATTCTGCTTCTGCTGCCGGCTCTTGCCGAGCTCAACCTGATGTTTCTTCCACAGCGATGCAGCTTCAGTCTCACCAACACCGCCGCCAGGCGTATGCAGCGTAAGCAGATCACCAAAGGTCATCGCCGATGTCGGGCAGGTCTGCGCGCAGGCAGTGGTGAACTCACCGTCACGAACCTTGCGACGCTCACGACGGGCAGTGTCCTTGGCGGTACGAATGCGCTGCACGCAGAAGGTGCACTTTTCCATCACACCCTTGTCACGCACGGTGAGGTCCGGGTTCAGCTGCATGTGCAGCGGTGCCGGCCAGGATTCTTCGTAATAGGAATAGAAGTTGAAATAGCGCAGGCGATACGGGCAGTTGTTGGAGCAATAGCGCGAACCGACGCAGCGGTTATAAACCTGGGCATTGAGGCCATCGGGCGTATGGTAGGTAGCCGCCACCGGACACACCGGCTCACAAGTTGCCGAGCTGCAATGCTGGCAATGCATGGGCAGGAAACTCGCGCCATGATGCTGGTATTCGGCAACGCTTTCCTCGCCGAGATCGGGCTCATCCCAATAACGCTCGATACGCAGCCAGTTCATGCCAAGGTTGCGCGAGTATTTCTCGTGACCGACGACAGCGAGATTATTCTCGGCATAACAAGCGGTCACACAAGCGCCACAGCCCGTGCACTTGTTGAGGTCGATAACCATGCCCCACAAGTGTTCATAGTTGTGATGACCACCCTGCTCCGCTCCCTTGCGGTAGGAGGACCAGTTCTCGATGATATTCTGCAAGGACATTAGGCTCTCCCCCCTTCAGTACGCTCGAACTGGTCGGCGCTCACAGTGACGACCAGCTTGCGGCCAACCTGCGTTGAGCTACCGCCCTGCACTACCAAGCGATCCATACCGCTACCGTTGTTCCATGTCACATCGGCTCTACGAATCACAGAAGCATTGACACGGGTCATATGGTGCGCTGGCTCACCCGTTTTGCGATCCTGAGCCGTGGCCAGAATGGCGTATGGATTGACGCCACGGCCCTTGGCATAACGACCATAGGCGGTGTGTCCCTGACCAACAGGAATAGCAATGGCATCGGGATGCATACCGCGATAAACAAACGCGCGAACCTCAAGCGTGCCGTGTTCCGACGCGATGCGCAGCACATCACCGGTCTTCACGTCACCGAGCTTGGCAGCGGTCTTGGGATGAATCTCAGCCCAAGAATCCCACACGGCTTTGCTGATGGTGTCGGGCAGCTCCTGAATCCACGGCAGATTGGCATGACGCCCATCCCACAGATTCGGATTAGCCGATGGCAACAGGAAATAACCATTGCCCTCAGCAGCAGCGGCCTGCACTTCGAAGGCAACAGGCTTTGCCACCAGCGCTGCCGGCGTTGCGGTGTTGAATTCGAGCACGCCCTGCTGCATCACAGCGCTCCAAAACGCAGCATCTCCACCGACGCCCTTGGTTACGCTGTTCTTGACGTCAGCAGGCAGTGCGACAAAAGCATGTTGCAGATAGGCGTAATAGTCTTCGTAGCCCGCGTAATCCTTGTCACCACGCATGTGTAGCAGGCTGAGCACGAGATCACCGAAACCACGCGTCTCGGGATACAGCGGCTCCATCACTGGCTGCTGAATGCTGATGAAATTGCGCTCAGGCTGAATCGAGGGCACGTGCGTTCCCCAATCTTCGAGCGAGGAATAGAGCGGCAGCACCAGATCAGCCAGCAAGGTGGTTTCATCTTCGAATTGCGTCAGCGCAACCTTGAACGGTCCACCTGCCAGCAGTTCGTTCAAACGCAGTGCAGCGGGTGCCGTAAATGCCGGATTCACACCCTTGAAGAACACCACATCGAAACGCTTTTCTTCGAGCGCCTGCGCGAAATCGATCACGCTGCGACCATTGCCGCTGCGCGCGCGCAGCTGCGGGAAGGGGAAACCAGCGCTCGACTCGATAGTGCGACCCACATTGCCGAGAATCAGGTTGAGCGTCATCGCCGCAGCGACGCTGTCATAACCATGCTCATGACCTTCGGCACTGGCACCAGCCAGCACCAAGCTCGGAGAACGTTCGTGCAGCAGCTCAGCGATACGCTTGATGTGCTCTTCAGAAGTACCCGTAATGCCGGCGACCTTGGCAGCGTCATGGGCATCGATCTGCGCACGCACGCTGGCGGGCAGCGCGGAAAGATCGCGGCCATGGCTGCTGGCAAGCACGTTTGCGATACCGAGCGCGAGCACGCCTTCGCTGCCCGGGCGCACCGGCACCCACAGATCGGCATTGGCGCCGGTCTGCGTCATCTTGGATTCAGCTGCAATCAATACGCCACGCGGTGCATTGCGGAACTCGGCATAACGTGCCGAACCGGAAACAGCGCCGCCCCAAGTGGAGAGGAAATCAGCGCCGAATGACAGCACCACACGCGCCTTCTCGATGCCAAGGCGCGGATTCTCATCGCCCAGCATATCGCGGCACACCGCGCGCCAGACCGCACTGTTGATCGGCTCATAAACGTAATGATTGTTCGAACCGAGACTCTCCATCAACGCATCGACAAGCACGGCCTGATGACCACTGATGGTGTCAGTCATCCACGCGAAACGCTTGCCGTTCAGGCCGGCATCCGGACCGATCTTCTCGCGCAGCAGCGCAAGCGCATCATCCCAGCCGATTTCAACCAGACGACCGTCACGGCGCACACGCGGCTTGGTGATGCGATCAGGGTTGTAATGATTCTGCAAAGAGGCCTGCCCCACCGCACACAGCTTGCCTTTATTCAGCGGCGAATTGAGGTTACCTTCCAGCTTGAGCACACGACCTTCACGCACACGGGCATTCACGCCGCAGGCAGAAGGACATTGCTGGCACGTCGATGCATAGGTGACACCGACACCAGGGATAGCAAATTCTTCGGGTTCAAGGTACGAAACCACATGGTTACGGCCTTCCCGCGAAGTGATGAAACTTGGGCGGTCGCAAGCGGCCACAGCAAGGCCGGCTCCCGTCCATCCCATCACCTTCAGAAATTCTCTGCGTTTCATCTCGAGATTCATCTGCGTCGATCTCCGAAGCGGCGGCTTATTTATGACACTTCCAGCAATCGAACGGACCTTCGTTCGCTTGGTGGCAGCGCTGGCAGAAGCCCATCGTCAAAGGCCTGGACTTCTCCGCTACGGTCATGTTTTTCACTTCGCCATGACAGAAAGCGCACACCTCTTTCACGCGCTCCACTGGGAAATCGTTACCCAACACGAAGCGATCGATATGCTTCTCGTGGTTGAAATGAACGAAATCTGGCAGATCGTGAACCTTATTCCACGGCGGCGGCTCGCGCTTTTCCCAGTACTCGGTAAGCTTCTGGATGCGCGGCTTGTCGGTGGCAATCACCAAGTGGCAACCCATGCACTTGCTGGTGGGAGGAATACCCGCCACCTTGCTACGACGCGCATAGGTATGGCAGTACATGCAGTTGATGCCGTTCTGTTCGACGTGAACGTCGTGCGGAAACTCGATCGGCTGCTCGACGCGCGGACCGGAATAAGTATCCGTAGGCGGCACTGCGTTTGGAATCGGGCTCTGTGCCTGCGCAGGCTGCGGCAGGAAGAACGCGAACGCGCACAGCACGAACAGCGTCACCAATACCGGGAGCCGGCGAATGCCGCGGTCAACGACCGTATCAGCGCGTGTACAGGACGAATGCCCTGAGAATAGTAGGCCAGTGACAGACATCTCTCCCCTCAACCTTCTGCTATTAATCCGTATGTACGACAGGCAACAAAACGGTGACGCTAAAATCAAAAAACCTGCCTGCGGCGGAATATGCCCCTATGCCGACAGAAGCCTCCGCATGGGGAAGCATCCCTGACAGCAAAAAATCAGCAGCGTGACGTGCGAAGAAGCCCGCTAATTCCCTTCATCGTACCCTCGGTGGATGAATACCCTTTCGCGCCGATCTCACCGGATCGTTACGCGCTTCATCCAAATTTTCTACGGGGTATTTTCTTTTTTCGGTTTATTAAAATTGTGAGCGAATCGTAGATCAATCCACTCGGATATGTCAACGCCGGGTATCAGTCACTTTACGTATCGCGTTTCCCATCTCTGCTGTCATGCGTTTGCGCCTGTAAAAATAGGCATCGCCGACATGCCATCAGCCATTCCACAACCGCACTGATGGTGTACCTCAATTGAGGTATCGCGTTCTCGCTCAATATTCGTCACGCCGGATTTTCCACATCGACAAAGCTGAAATCGATATTGAAACGCTGTGCGATCCGCGCCCCAAGCGCCTGCACACCATAACGCTCCGTCGCGTGATGACCTGCGGCGTAATAGTGGATACCGGCTTCGCGAGCTATGTGAGTAGTACGCTCTGAAATCTCACCGCTAATGAACGCATCAACGCCGCTACGCGCGGCAATCTCAATGTAATCCTGCCCTGCCCCGGTGCACCAGGCAACGGTTGCGATGCGATCAGGCCCCCCCGCGATATGCAAGGCAGCACGCCCGAGCCGGACAGCAATGTGCGCCGCGAAATCTTCTGGCGTGAACCGTGATGGCGTTTCACCACGCAGCAAAAGCGAAGGCTGCACGCCGGTATCAATCGAGCCCGTAATCCGCAGCCCCAGCACGCGCGCGAGCTGTACGTTGTTGCCCACGTCAGGATGCGCATCGAGTGGTAGGTGATAGGCAAGCAGCGAAATCTCATGCTCAAGCAGCAGCGCGAGACGCGCGCGCTTCATGCCGCGCACACGCATATCCTCGTTTTTCCAGAACCAACCGTGATGCACCACAATCGCATCGGCATGCGCAGCAACCGCGGCCTCAATCAAAGCGAGGCTCGCGGTAACACCGCCGACGATGCGTGCAACCTGCGCTCGGCCTTCGACCTGCAAACCATTAGGTGCGTAATCCATGAAGCGCGCTGGCGTGAGCAGCTCATCGAGATAGATGTCTAATGCATGCAGATCAGTCATAGACGAGCATCGTGCCCGCACGTCCCTGCGAATGCAATCGCTGATCGCTGTGCTAGAGTATGCGCACCGTTTTTCTCGGACCGATCACACTCATGAAGCTGAGCAGACTGTTTCCCTATTTCAGCCAAGGCATCGCCATTGGTCTGATCGTTGGCCTGCTTCTCATCGTCGGCTCGGTACTGCTGGCGAAAAAACGTCCGCAGGTGGAGCTCCACCAAGCAGCGCCGGCGCAGGTCGATACCGCGCTATCCGGTCCGCTGTCCTACGCCAGCGCCGTTGATATCGCAGCCCCTGCGGTAGTCAACATCAGCACCACCAAGATACTGACTCAGCGCGGCCTGCCTTCCGATGATCCGGCACTGCATGGCTTCTTTGAAGAACTCATGCCGCCGCGCGAACGCCAGCAGACCAACCTTGGCTCTGGCGTGATCGTCAACGAGCACGGTTATGTGCTCACCAACAACCACGTCATCGATGGCGCGGATGAAATTCTAGTGGGCTTGCTCGATGGCCGCATCGCGCGCGCGAGCGTAGTGGGCCGCGACCCTGAAAGCG
>JAITWN010000037.1 GCA_031285245.1 Chromatiales bacterium
AGAGTAGCGAGGGGGGGGGCGCAGCCGATTGGGGAGAGGGAAATACACAAATCAGCTAGCGGCGCTTAATAGACTGACTTGCCGGTGCGAATATCAGCGATAACCTTCGCGCGCTCATCCGCTGACAGTGCGATCAGACCAGCTCGTTCGAGCGGGCTGCCCGCACCTGAAGTACCTTCGCTGAGGAAGAACAGCGCGAACTCCTGAAGCCCAGGCACCATGCCAATATGATCACCCTTGACGTAGAAGAAGAGCGGGCGCGATACCGGATACTTGCCTGCCAGAATGTTCTCGACGCTTGGCATGACGCCAGCAACAGTCGCCACTTTCAGACGATCGCGATTGGAATCATAGAAGCTCAGGCCAAATACGCCCACCGCATCGCGCTGCGCCTGCAAGCGCGCCAGCGTTTCGGTGTAGTCGCCGGAGATTTCGACGACACGACCATCCGTGCGCAGCGCAAGACAGGCCTTCTTGCGCTCATCCTTTTCGAGCGCCTTCATCTCGTCGAAGGTTTCGCAGCCGCGCTCAACCACATTCTGGTCATAGACTTCGCGCGTGCCGTGATTGCTGCCGGGGATGGCGAGCGTGATTTCCTGATCGGGCAGTGATGCATCGATCTGCTTCCAGCGCGTGTAGGGATTGGCGACCATTTTGCCGTTCTGCGGCACTTTGGCGGCCTGGGCGAGGAAGATATGGCGCGGTTCAAACGCGAATGTGCCAGAATCCGAGCGCGAGGCAAACACGATGCCGTCATAGCCGAATTTGACCTCGATGACTTTAGTCACGCCGTTCTTCTTGCAGGCGTCTTTTTCAGCATCCGTGATCGGCCGCGAAGCGTTGCCGATGTCGATGGTGTCAAGACCAACACCACCACAAAACTGCTTCATGCCACCGCCGGTGCCACCCGAGCCGATGACGGGCGTGCGAAACTGCGCGAAGCTATTGCCAAACTCTTCCGCAGCGATCGATGCGAAAGGCAGAACGGTCGATGAACCAGCTGCCTGGATGGTGTCACGTGCAAGCGCATTCGCCGACAGCGCAAGGCCTGCGAGAACAAGGCCGAGAGTGATTCCATTAATACGGGAAAGCAGCATTGTATTTCTCCTGACAGACCATGATGAATCAAGTCATTCGAGCAGACGGGCAAGTCGTCTGTCGTCATGGCGAGCAGTCTGAGGAGGATTTGTTGCAGGAATATGGATGATTTATGACGGAAATGTTTCAGATTGGACTGAACCCATCTATGACTCGGTTTCGCAGAGGTCCTCGCAAAGCGGGAGAGAGTTGCTTCACAGAGCAACGAGGATTTGGCAACCCCTCTCCTGCTTACGGGAGAGGGGAAATAAAAAACCGGCTAGCGCAGAAAATCAGCGCTTGCCGAGCAGCGTCTGCTCCATCTCTTCGATGGAAGTGTGGCGAACGTTTTTACCCTTCACTAGATAGATGACGTATTCGCAGATGTTGCGTGAGTGGTCGCCGATGCGCTCGAGCGCACGTGCGGCCCACATCACATCGAGCGAACGGGTGATCGAACGCGGATCTTCCATGATGAAAGTGATCTGCTGGCGCATGATGTTGTCGTACTGGCGATCGGCGGTGAGATCATCGCGCGGCACCTTCAATGCCGCTTCCACATCGAGACGCGCGAACGCATCCAGCGTGTCGTGCACCATCGCGGTTACATAGTTGCCCATCGTACGGACTTCATCATAATGGCCCACGCGGCGCACGCGATCCTGGTCGACGATATGCAGCGCCATCCGTGCTATGCGCTCGGCTTGATCGCCCATGCGTTCAAGATCCGTGATCGTTTTGATCACTGCGACGATCAAGCGCAGGTCGCTCGCTGTCGGCTGGCGACGGGCAATGACTTGCGTGCATTCCTCATCGATCGCCACTTCCATGCTGTTGACCTTCATGTCTTTGACGATCACCTGCTCGGCAAGCGCGGCGTCAGCGCTTGCAAACGCCACTACCGCATCTGCCACCTGCTGTTCGACGAGCCCGCCCATCGCCAGCACGCGATTACGCAGATCTTCAAGCTCATTATTGAAGCGCTGCGAGATATGTCTGCCGAGTCTCTGGTTATCGATATCCATGATAAGAGTCTATTCCGTAGGTTTCAGCCGTAACGGCCGGTGATGTAGTCTTCGGTAGCTTTCTGGCTGGGGTTGGTGAATAGCGACAAGGTATCTTCGAATTCGATCAACTCACCGAGATACATGTAAGCGGTGTAATCCGAAACGCGCGCCGCCTGCTGCATATTGTGCGTCACGATGACGATAGTATAACGCTCCTTGAGCGCGTAGATCAGCTCTTCAATCTTAGCGGTTGAAATCGGATCAAGCGCGGAAGCGGGTTCATCGAGCAGAATCACTTCGGGTTCGATGGCGATGGCGCGCGCAATCACCAAACGCTGCTGCTGTCCGCCTGACAGGCCGAAAGCGTTTGCATGCAGACGATCCTTGACCTCATCCCACAGCGCTGCGCCTTTGAGCGATTTTTCAACGGCATTGTCGAGCGTGGAACGATCCTTGATGCCTTGCAAACGCAAGCCATAAGCGACGTTCTCATAAATCGTCTTTGGAAAAGGATTCGGCTTCTGAAACACCATGCCAACGCGACGGCGTAGTTCAGCGACATCCACCGAGCGATCGTAGATGTTTTTGCCATCGAGCAGTACTTCGCCTTCGATGCGCACGTTATCGACGAGATCGTTCATGCGGTTGAAGCAACGCAGCAGCGTGGACTTGCCGCAGCCAGATGGGCCGATGAACGCCGTCACGCGCCGCGCCGGAATCTTCATCGATACCTTCTTCAACGTCGGATCAGACGCGCCGTAATAGAGGCGCAAGTTTTTAACCTCGATGCAGGCTTCTTCATAATCGATGTTGAGCTTGCGGCGCTCGTTCTGATTTTCAAAATACTGCCGGCTCATCGCATGAGTGGGCGCTGTATCCATGATCGTGTCGTCTATCATTTTCTTATCTCAACGATTGAACCAAGTCGTCAATCAGATCCGCTCTTGTACTTTTCACGCAAGTGGTTGCGAATTGCGATCGCCGTCAGATTGAGAATGACGATGAGCACTACCAGCATCAGCGCAGTCGCATAGACGAGCGGGCGTGCAGCTTCGACATTCGGGCTTTGAAAGCCTACATCGAAAATGTGAAAACCAAGGTGCATGAATTTACGATCGAGATGCAGGAAAGGAAACTCCGCATCGAGCGGCAGATTGGGCGCGAGTTTTACCACGCCAACCAACATCAAAGGCGCCACTTCACCGGCCGCGCGCGCTACCGCGAGGATGAGGCCCGTCATCATCGCCGGCGCCGCCATCGGCACCACTACGCGCCATAAAGTTTCCGCTTTGGTGGCGCCGAGCGCGAGTGAACCTTCGCGCACCGCGCGCGGAATGCGCGTCAACCCTTCTTCAGTCGCAACGATCACCACCGGCAGCGTCAGCAGCGCGAGCGTGAGTGATGCCCACAGCAAACCCGGCGTGCCAAAGGTGGGAGACGGCAATGACTCCGGGAAAAACAAACGATCGATGCTGCCGCCCATCCAATACACGAAGAAACCAAGACCAAAGACGCCGAATACGATCGATGGCACGCCCGCAAGATTGTTCACTGAAATACGGATCATGCGCACGAATAAACCTTGTTTGGCATATTCGCGCAGATAGATCGCCGCCAGCACTCCCATCGGCGTGACGATGATCGACATCAGCAGCACCATCATCACCGTGCCGAAAATCGCGGGAAATACGCCGCCTTCGGTATTTGCTTCGCGTGGTGAGCCGGTCACGAATTCGACCAGGTTATGACCATAGAGCATGAGTTTGGCAAACAAACCCATGGCGTTCGGCATGTAAGTGTTGACGATGTTCGCGAGCGGAATCTTTATCAAACGCCCATCCATGGTTTCAGCGACCAGCACATCCTGACGCAACTCATCGCGCAGTGCCTGACGCTGCTGCTCATACTGCTCATATTCCTGGTCGAGCGCTGCCTGACGCTGCGCGAGGCTCTGCAGGGCGCTGGCGCTCAGCGTGCCGGCAAGCTCGTGACGACGCTGCTCCAGACGCAGCGCTTCCATGCGATCGTTGACGCGACCGATGTCGCGACGCTCGATGGTGCGAATGCGTTGGCGCAGATCCTGCGCGCGCTGCACCCAGTCTTTGAGCAAACCGCGCGCGCTGTCCGCATTGTCAGCAACTACATTACTGCCTGCATGCAGCGCGCGCAGATAGCCGTAGAAATTACCCCACTCCATGCGTTCGATGACGATGACATCCGCTGGATTGGCGCGCGCACTCATGAACGGCTCGACGTACCAGTGAAAGTCGCGGCCGGTGAGATCGCGATTGCCATGTTTGAAGAGCAGGCGCGTTACCAGGGATGCGCCTTCGGGCACGGACATGCCAGCATCGGCGAGTACGGCGGGAGTGACGGTTTCACTGTTGACCACTTCGCCGAGCAAGCGCACGCGCTCGCTGCCTGGTGGCTGGTACCACGCTTCAACCACCTGCGATGGCCAGAAATGACCTAACCCGCGCACAGTGATCAGCATCAGCAAGCCGACCACCATCACCAAGCTGAGCGACACCGCGCCAGCGTTGAGCCAGATCCAGGGGGTACCGCTGCTCATCCATTTTTTCATTGCGCCACACTTTTCATAGCATCGGGCTCGTCGCCATGTCAGATCGCCGAGTAACGGCGCCGCAAGCGCTGGCGCACCATTTCAGCGAGCGTGTTGACGACAAAGGTGAATACGAAGAGCACCAGCGCCGACAGGAAAAGAATGCGGTAATGCGTACTGCCGTATTCGGCTTCAGGCATTTCCACCGCGATATTGGCCGAGAGCGTGCGCAGACCTTCGAAGATGTTGAAGTTGACCACTGGGCTGTTACCGGTTGCCATCAGTACGATCATAGTTTCGCCGATCGCGCGCCCGAAGCCGATCATGAGCGCAGCGAAAATACCCGGGCTCGCAGTGAGGAGCACTACGCGCGTCACTGTCTGCCAAGTGGTTGCGCCGAGTGCGAGCGAACCTTGCGTCAGATGCTTCGGCACGTTGAAAACAGCATCTTCAGCGATGGAATAGATGTTGGGGATAACGGCAAATCCCATCGCGACGCCAACGATCATAGCGTTGCGCTGCTCGTAATTAATGCCAACGTCCGTCAGCCACTGACGCATGTCGCCACCGAAGAACCACAGTTCCATCCATGGGCTGAGACTGATGCAGAACCAGCCCACCAGCAGCACCACGGGAATCAGCAGCGCAGCTTCCCAACCCATGCCGATGCGCGTGCGCAACGCGTTGGCCGGGCGTGTCCACAGCAGTGACACTGCGAGGAAGCTGAGCGGCATCAATAGCAGAATGGAAAACATCGCCGGCAGATGATGCTCGACATAAGGCGCGAACCACAAGCCGGCGAGGAAACCGAGAATCACCGTCGGCAGCGCTTCCATGATTTCGATGGTGGGCTTGGTCCAACCGCGCATGCGACGTGACATGAAATACGCTGAATACACCGCACCCATGATGGACAGCGGCATGGCGAACAGCATGGCGTAGAACGCGGCTTTGAGCGTGCCGACGGTCAGCGGCACCAGACTGTATTTGGATTCAAATTCATCGGTTGCCGAGGACGACTGCCAGACATACTCCGGCGCATCGCGATTCTCATACCAGACTTTGTGCCACAGCGCCGAGAGTGAAAAATCCGGATGCTCGTTGCGCACGTCGAAATAGCGCAGCACGCCGGCAGCATCGGTAACAAACAATGCATTATTGCGCGGCGAGATCGCCGCTTCAATGATACCGGTTTGCGCGATGCGTTCGCGCAGGAGCGTATTGTGCGAGGTGGGATAATGCAGCGCGATATTGCCGGTGGCGTCACCAGTGACGAAGCCTTTGCGCGAGAGTTCCGGTGCGATCATGGTGACTGGAGCGCGATGACGCTTGAATGCACGGATCATCGTGAGCTGGCGCTGTTTGTCCTGATCACGCGTCAGAAACCATTGCCGTACTGAACCATCGGAACCGCCGATGATGAGTGAAACCGCGCCGAGCAGATGTGCAGCCGCGGTGACTTCAGTGCGTGCATCATCAAACGCGCGTTCACTGCGCACCAATCGCGCGGCATCGAGATGAGAAATATCGTAATAGTGCAGCAGACCGCTGCGTTCGACGACAAACAGATCGCGCAGCGATGCTGAAATCAGCACATGCGAGGCATTACCCACATAGCCAAGCTCGATCAAGGTCGGCGTCAGTGTGACCTCACCGGTGAGAAAGTTGGTGCGTGCACGCTCGAAATGCAGCAACAGCCGTCCATCATCCGTGACGGCGGCCAAGGCGAG
>JAITWN010000143.1 GCA_031285245.1 Chromatiales bacterium
ACTTTTTTGAAACGCGGAGCCGCTGCGCGCCAACGGTTTCAAAAAAGTCTCCCGCCACTGCCTCGAAAGGTCCGTTAATAATTCAGGGAGCTTTTGTCTTTCTCTCGATGTATCACGAGGCTCAAAGCGGACCCCGCTGGTCACTTCATCTCAGAATACGCTGATTACTTCACCCGAATCTCAAACAACTTCGGCCAGCGCTTACCAGTGACGAACAAGCGATCGCGTTCCCCGTCGTAGGCGATGCCGTTGAGTTCACCGACGGTGCCGGTGCGCTCGGCGGGTGACAGTAGGCTGCTGAGATCGATCCAGCCGAGCACCTGCCCGGTCTCAGGCGAGATGCGCGCGATGCGATCTATACCGAGCACGTTGGCGTAGATCTCGCCGTGCACGTATTCGAGTTCGTTGAGCATGGTCACTGGACGACCACCATCGCGCACGCCAAGCGCGTGGGTTTCTTTCAACGTGAGTGGATCAAGAAAACGCAGCGTTGCAGTGCCGTCGCTCATGATGAGACGACGCCCATCCTGCGTCAGTCCCCAGCCTTCGCCCGCAAAACGAAAGCTCTGGCGCAGCCTAAAACTCGCGCGGTCGTAGACGAAACCGACACCATTGCGCCAGGTGAGCTGGATGAGATTCGGACCCCAGTTGGTCAGCCCTTCGCCGAAATAGCGCCCGTCGAGATCGTACTGTTGCAACACCGCCCCGCTCGCGAGATCGACCTTGCGCACTGAAGAAGCGCCATTGAGGCCGGTGCTCTCGTAAAGAAAGCCATCGAGATAAATCAGCCCCTGCGAAAACGCATTGCGCGCATGAGGGTAGACGCGGATCAGCTCATAGCCCTGCACCGGGGCTGACGCTGCTGATATCACTGCCGGCACAGTTACCGCTGGCGGCGCTGCAACAACCATCGCTGGCATCAGCGCCAAAACGAGTGCAGCGGCGCGCCGGGTGCGCGAATAACTTGGCAAATTCATCGATCTCCTCACCTCATCGTAAAATGCTGTCGCGCTGCCCCGAAGAGCGCCCGCTCTCTTTCCCGCTTCCCTTTCCATTTCGGCCATTTTGGCGAGGCGGCGGATTCTGCGTCTGCGCGGGCTCGGAACCTTGGGAATCGCGCTGACCGGATGAAGGTGCACCACGCAGGATGCTTGAGCGCTCCGGGGAGGATACCGGCGGCGCGCTCTGGCGCTGCTCATATCCGCCGCCTACCCGCGGCGGCACCGGCACGCCCTGATTGCGCAGCACGCTATCGCGCTGTGGGACTCTGCCGGGCTGCTGCGCGGGCGTGCGCCAAGTGTTGCCGCGATAGATCATGCCTGGGCGACGCGGCCCGGGTTGCCACGCCCGTGCGCCACCGAGGCGGGAATAATCCCCGGGGCTGCGAAAGAATGGACGGTAAAACGGCACGATAACTACCTGCCGATTCGGCCAATACACCGTGCTGAAGAAGAAATCCGACGACAGCCGCACCCCACTGCCCCAGAGAAAACCAACGCCAAGTTGATAGCCGCTCGGCGGCGCCCAGTAATAAGGCTGATAGGCCGGCCACCACCAGTTGCCATAGATGAGACGCGGATCGTAATACGGCACGTAGATCAGCTGCGGACTCGGCGGATCGATGATGATCGTCCCCGCATCGCGTGAAACGTGTACCTGCTCCAGGCCATCGAGACTGCCAGCGGCATCGGCGCGCTCGCGTAGCACCTGCACCCGCGCCATCACCTCTGCCTCCTGATGGAGGAAGGCTTCACCGAGACGCTGTGTCCAGTCGAGATCCTTGTCCATCTGATCCAGCACTCGCGGGAAAGCGAGCAATGCACGCACACTCGGATCCCAGTTCTTGTCCGCCGTCGCATCCACGGCAGCCTGACCGCTGAGATTCTGCTGATCATGCCGCCAGCGCGCGGCAGCAACGATTTCAAGGGGATAGGTGCTGGCGATGAGAATCTGCGAGAGCAGTACGTCGGGATAGAGCGCAATCGGCGCCAGCATTTGATCGATCTCGGCATCGGAATAAACCGGATCTTGCTGCTGTGCACTCACCAACACCGGAAAAGTCAGCAGCACGCTCAAGAGGATAGCGAGAAAACTGAATCCTGATGATGACTTCATGACACCTCCTCACCGGGAACTGGGGCCCAAGCAGGCACAGCGCCCGAATATTCATGTAGCCGATCACTGTCCGCCTTTATCGTGCTGATGCAGCAGACGAGAAAATCAGACCGGTCGATCGAGCTCGAATAGGCGGTAATACCCTCCGCTTTCCTGCCCCAAGGTGCGCGCCAGCCAAGGCAAGGTATCAGCCATCTCAGCGGCGAGCGTATAAGGCGCGTTGACCACAATCATACCGCTACCACTCATGCCACTACCCTCGCCATCACCACGTACACCGAGCTCGAAGAGTTGCACATGCTGGATGCCGCTCGCTTGCAGCGCCCGCTCCAGCGTGTTGACGCGCCGACGCTCGATCACCGGATACCACAGCGCATACACGCCGGTCGGAAAACGTCGCCAAGCCTGAGCCAGAGTTTGCACCACGTCTCGATAATCGGTCTTGAGCTCATAGGAAGGATCCATGACGATCAGGCCACGCCGCTCAGGCGGAGGTAGCAGTGCGATGCAGGCTTTAAAACCATCACGACGTTCGACACGGATGCGGCTGTCATCACCAGCAAACATCGCCAGCGCATCGGCATCAGCGGGATGCAACTCGTAAAGCA
>JAITWN010000177.1 GCA_031285245.1 Chromatiales bacterium
TGTGAGCATGCGCCTGTCTTCTTCACTCAGCACCGGCACTGTCACTTCAAACCTCCAGCCAAATTATTCGAATAAATCCGATGGTTCACGTCGTGCTGCTGCATCCCGAGATCCCCGCCAACACCGGCAACATTATACGCTTGTGTGCCAACACCGGCAGCGCGCTGCACCTCATCACGCCGCTCGGCTTCGAACTCAATGATGCGAAACTAAGACGCGCGGGCCTTGATTACCACGAATACGCGCGCGTGCAGGTTCATGATGATCTCGATGCGTGTTTGACGCAGATCGCGCCTCATCGCGTCTATGCCTGTACGACGCGCGGAGAGGCACGCCATAGTGATCCGCACTATGCGCCAGGAGATGCGTTTCTGTTCGGCTGTGAAACCCGCGGCCTGCCTGCTGAACTGATCGCTGCACTGCCCGCAGCACAACGCCTGCGTATTCCGATGGTCGCAGGCAGCCGCAGCATCAATCTCTCTAACGCGGTCGCCATCATGGTGTATGAGGCATGGCGGCAGCAAAATTTCGCCACGCCAATGCGTTGAGCACAGTGCAACCGATCAGGCCGGCAACAGACGTTCGTCGCAAAACAAGCTGCGTGGCGTTTCGCGCTCGCGGATCAGATGCATACGGTCACCATCGACCATCACTTCCGCCGCACGCGGACGCGAATTGTAGTTGGAACTCATCGAGAAACCATACGCGCCCGCAGAGCGCACTGCGAGCAGATCGCCTTCGCGCAACGCGAGTTCACGTTCTTTGCCGAGAAAATCACCGGTTTCACACACCGGCCCGACTATATCCCAAGGCATAGCGACCACATCTTCGCGCGCCTGTACCGGCACGATGTCATGCCAGGCCTGATAGAGCGAAGGTCGCACAAGATCGTTCATGCCGGCATCGACGATAGCGAAGTTACGCTCTTCACTAGGCTTGAGGTACTCGACACGGGTAAGCAGGATGCCGGCATTGGCAGCAATAGCACGTCCCGGTTCGATCAGCACACGATAGTTGCGCTCACTGAGCCGTTCGCGCAACGCACGCGCATACTCCGCAGGCAACGGCGGCGTCTCACCGCGATAACGCACACCGAGACCACCACCGAGATTGAGATGCGTGATAGTCACACCTTGCGCAGCGAGACGATCGACGAGCGCGAGCAAACGATCGAGCGCATCGACGAATGGCGCTGCGGAAACAAGCTGCGAACCGATGTGACAATCGAGCCCGAGCAGATTCAGATGCGCCATGCCCGCAGCATGAAAAATGAGCGCTTCGGCTTCGGCAATCGGAATGCCGAATTTATTTTGCTTTAGACCAGTAGAGATGTACGGATGCGTGAGCGCATCGACATCAGGATTCACGCGCAGCGACACCGACGCGCGCACGCCCATGGTGCTGGCGATCTGCGCGATGCGCATCAGCTCAGCCTGCGATTCGACGTTGAAGCACTGAATGCCGGCGGTGAGCGCGGCTTGAATTTCAGCATGCGATTTGCCGACGCCGGAAAAAACCGTCCGCGCCGCAGAGCCGCCAGCAGCGAGCACGCGCTCAAGCTCGCCTCCCGACACGATGTCAAAACCCGAGCCCAGACGCGCGAGCACATTCAGCACCGCGATATTGGAGCAAGCTTTGACCGCGAAGCAGACCTGATGATCAAGACCAGTGAAAGCTTCATCGAAAGCGCGCCAGTGACGCTCGAGTGTCGCACGGGAATAGACGTAACACGGCGTGCCATAAGCATCGGCGATCGCCCGCAGATCCAGCGCTTCGGCGTGCAGCACGCCGTTTTTGATCATGAAGCCATCCATCAGGGCGCTCCCGCTCCGTTGGTATTGGTATTGGAATCGGGCGTATTCGGTGCATCGGGCAGGTAGAGCTCGCCCTTCTGCCCGCAGGCGGTGAGCATCAGGCAGCAGATGAGCGCCGCCAGCAAAACCGCCATGCGGCAGACGGAAAAATACGGGATATTCGACACAGTGTTTGATCCAGCGATGATGGGACGCGGGGAGTCCGCGAAAACGGATCACAGTATAATCACTTCGAATCTCACAGGCGAACATCATCATGCATGCAACAGACTTCCCCGGCGTCTTGATTGAACCCCAGACTCCCGCCAACGCCGCCATCATCTGGCTGCATGGTCTTGGTGCCGATGGCCACGACTTCGAGCCCATCGTGCCCTATCTGCAATTACCTGCTGCACTCGCCGTGCGCTTCTTTTTCCCGCACGCGCCGCAGCGCGCCATCACTATCAACAACGGCATGCGCATGCGCGCGTGGTACGACATCAGCGGCAGCGAATTACAACGCCGGGAAGATGAAGCCGGCGTGCGCGAATCGAGCGCGGCTCTGCATCGCATGATTGATGCGCAAATCGCGCGTGGCATTTCCGCAGAGCGCATCGTGCTCGCCGGATTCTCCCAAGGCGGAGCAATAGCGCTGCACGCTGGCCTGAGATATCCTGCGCGGCTCGCGGGCATCGCCGCGCTTTCCACTTATCTGCCGCTGCCTGGCACGGTGGCCAAGGAGGCACACGCGGCAAATCGCGACATCCCTATCCTGATGGTGCATGGCAGTGTCGATACCATCATCCCGCTCAGTCTGGCCGAGCGTTCAGCGCAGAGCCTACGCGCCCTCGGCTATGACGTCGAATGGCAGGTTTATGCCATGGCCCATACCGTTTCGAACGAAGAAATCACGCTGATCTCATCCTGGCTATCTCGCCTTCTCCTCCCCACCTCAGCTTCTGCGCCAGAAAATCCACTTTTTTAGATTATTCAAAACGCTGTCAACGCATACAGGGAAGGGAAAACACCACGCTGACGCTTCAGCCTCAGCCTCAGATGCCGTTACAACTGCTAGTAAATAACTAGCCCCGGCGACAGCAGAGGAGCACCGATGGCCGTCACACAACCTGCCGTCGATAAGAATCTTTTTAATTTCAATGAGCTGTCTCCACTTAACCAGTTGACACCGACCGCCATCGAGGCACTGATGGCGTATGCCCGCGTGGAACGCATCCCCCCGGGACGGCGGTTGTTCAACATGGGCGAAAGCGACGGTGAGGCCGTATTCCTGCTCTCCGGCCAGCTCGCTTTGATCGCAGACGGACCCACCGGAGTGCTCAAAGCCGCCGCACCGGAAGCGCGCAGCGCAATCGCCGATCATCAGCCTCGTCGCCATACCGCGATTGCACACACCAGTGCGACGATTCTGTCCATCAACGCGGCGGTGCTCGACAACCTGCTCAAAAACGCCGAGAACCCCGCTGGGGCATCATTCGCCGCTCAGCGGTCTGATCATTCCGGCGATATGTCTAAGACCGGTACCAAGGTCGACGTTCAAATCAATGCAGGGCCGCTCGTACTCGCGCCAACTGCTGAAGTCGAAAACACTGACGAACAGGCCTCAAACATCGCTGCCCAAGCTATTTCAGCACCAACGCAGAACCAGACTTCAATGGCGGGCGCATTGCCGCCCTCGCCCCTCTTCGAGGGCCTGCCATCAGCGCATCTTCAGATGCTGAAACAGCGCTTGGAACGCATCGAGATTCGCCGTGGCGAAACCGTCGCCAAAGCTGGTGAGCACGCCCATCACTTTCACGTGATCGAATCCGGTCGGCTCAATCTGAGCAGACGTCGCAGGCACGGCAGCGATGTCGAACTAACGCCGGGCGACAGCTTCGGTGAAGACCTGCTCGTTGTCAGTCGGGCACATGATGCGACGGTCATCGCAAGCGAAGACAGCGTCCTGCTGCGTCTGCCGCGCCCTGAATTCCTCGCATTGATAGCTCACCATCACATGAAGTGGATCAGTGCTCGTGAGCTGACCGCGCTACTACAAGACAATCGCTGGTTGGTGCTAGATGTGCGTCATTCTGCCGCTTATCGCCGCCACCATCTACACGGCAGCATCAATCTTCCGCTCGCGCTGCTGACCGGCGCGCTGCGTGCGCTCGATCCGGAAAAACGATACGTGCTTTGTTGCGACAGTCCGCAGCAATTAGCCACCGCCATATTTCTGCTCGCGCGTCACGGTATCAAAGCACGCGCACTCAGCGATAGCGTCAAGGCGGCACTAAGCGTCAATTAAATAATACATGGCTAGGGAGTTCTATATAGGTCGGCAGGAGATATTCGATTCGCGTAGAACCGTGGTCGGATATGAACTGCTCTATCGCCAGCGCGAAAACTCCCTGCAGGCAGATGCCGTCAATGGGGATCAGGCGACATCGCACGTCCTCATGCATAGCTTCTGGGAGCTTGGCCTTGGCGCCGTGGTCGGCAACCACATGGCGTTCGTCAATCTCACGCGCAACTTCCTCCTCAATCCGGATCTGTTGCCGCCACCGAGTTCGCAGCTCGTGCTTGAAATCCTCGAAGATATCGTCATCGATGACACAATCATTGCTACGGTCCGCGATCTGAAATCACGCGGCTATCTCATAGCGCTCGATGATTTTATTTATCGCGATGAATTCAAACCACTGCTTGAAATCTCTGACATCGTCAAAATCGATATCCAGCTGGTGAGCGGCGACTTACTGCGCGAATACATTCAACTGCTGCGACCTTACCGGCTCAAGCTTCTCGCGGAAAAAGTGGAAACGCCGGAAACCTTCGAAGAGTGCGGGCGGCTCGGTTTTGATTATTACCAGGGCTATTTTCTCTGCCGGCCGCATGTGCTGAGCGCCCGTCGTCTTCCCGCCAACCGGATCAATGCGCTGCGCATGATGGCACAGCTGCAAGAGCCAGAGCTCAATATCAAGGCAATTGAAGAAATCATTTCACAGGATCCAACGCTCAGTTATCGATTGCTGCGTCATATGCAATCCGCGCACATTGGTCTGCGCAAAAAAGTGCAATCGATCCGCCACGCCATCGTCTATGTAGGTGAGATCGAGCTGCGGCGCTGGGCTATTCTGATTGCACTCGCCGGGATCGATGACAATCCCGAAGCCTTGATCACGACGTCTCTGATCCGCGCGCGCATGTGCGAACTCATCAGTGGGCGCCACAACCCAAAAAGCAAAGCATCCTCATTCATGATGGGGCTTTTTTCCACACTGGATGCAATGCTCGATCAGCCACTTGGCAGCGTGCTCGAAAAATTGCCACTGTCGCCAGAGATCAATGATGCGCTGTTGCATCACACGGGCAATCTGGCGCAAACGCTGAATCTCGTGCTCGCCTACGAACGCGGCGACTGGGATGCCATCGAAGCCTTCGGCAATGTGGACGACATTGCCGACATTTATCTGGAAGCCCTTACATGGGCCAGGGAAACCATACAGGACGTAAATCGCGATACCAGAGTTGCGAAATCCGCATCCAACTCCGACTCCATTCCCGCCCGCCGCAGATAGTGTAAGATGGCCGCTCGCGTCTTCACCGACGCTTTCCTGAAGGGGTATGAGACAAGATGGAGCCTGAGCTCCACGGTCAGACCATTGATGCTACTGTGCTGCGCGACTCGCTGCTGGCAATGCTGCCGCCGCACACCGTGCTGCATCAGCCCGAAGCATTAGCAGCCTACGAGTGTGATGGTCTTACCGCTTACCGCCGCAGTCCGCGCATCGTTTGTTTACCGGAAACCGTCGATCAGATCCGCAGCATTCTGCGCTTTTGTCATGAGCACGGCGCCACGGTAGTTGCGCGTGGCGCCGGCACGGGACTCTCTGGCGGCGCATTACCCGATGAATACGGCGTGCTCCTTAGTCTCGCGCGCTTCAATCGCATTCTCGAAATCGATGCCGACAACCGCCTCGCGCGCGTAGAGCCCGGCGTACGCAATCTCGCTGTTTCTGAAGCTGCCGCGCCCTATGGCTTGTATTACGCGCCTGATCCTTCTTCGCAGATCGCGTGCACCATCGGCGGCAATATCGCGGAAAATTCCGG
>JAITWN010000216.1 GCA_031285245.1 Chromatiales bacterium
CGCAATGGCGACCCCGGAACCGCCTTGCAGGCAGGGATCGTAATTGAATGGGCAGTTATAGGTTGGGCTGAACGTAAGTGAAGCCCAACGTTCTACGCTTGCCGATCAGGCATGCTCGTGTTTCTTGGCGGGGTGTTGGGCTGAACCCAATAAAGCATTGGGGTTCAGTCCAAACTATGGTTATGGCTTCGCGCATGCCTGGGAAAGCTTTCTCCAGATATGCGCTCGCTGTCTTAGCTAATGTTCAGTGGTCTCTCAATTCACCGGCCGTCGATCCAGCGTGCGATAGCCGATGGCTTCCGCAAGATGTGCTTGCGCGATCTCATCAGCATTCGCGAGATCAGCGATGGTGCGCGCTACTTTGAGGATGCGGTGATAGGCGCGTGCCGATAGGCCGAGACGTTCAGCAGCTCGCTCGAGTAGCGCCGCGCCAGCAGCATCAAGCCGACATCGGTTCGTGATTTCCCTTGGCGTGAATTGATGCGCGGGTTTGCCGTCGCGATCGAGCTGCCTGGTGCGCGCGCGGCAGATGCGTTCGCGCATAGTTGCGCTGCTGGGTGTTGCGGCATCGCTTGGGCCGTGCAACATGCTGTGCGGCAGCGGCGCAAGCTCGATATGCATATCGATGCGATCGAGTAGCGGTCCAGACAAACGACCGCGATAGCGTGCGATCTGCTCAGTGGTGCAATGGCAACGCCCGCGCGGATCGCCGAGGTAGCCACAAGGGCAGGGGTTCATCGCTGCCAGCAATTGAAAGCGCGCTGGAAATTCGATGCGCTGACGCGCGCGCGATATCACGATGCGGCCAGATTCGAGCGGTTCACGCAGTGTCTCTAGTGCATGACGGCCGAATTCAGGCAATTCATCGAGAAAGAGTACGCCTTGGTGCGCGAGTGAAATTTCGCCCGGCCGCGGCACGCTGCCGCCGCCAGCGAGCGCGATCGCCGAGCTGGTGTGATGTGGCGCGCGAAACGGTCTCCGGTGCCAATCAGCTGTGCGAAAACCGCCGGGCGCGATGGAGGCAATAGCAGCGGCTTCGATCGCTTCATGCTCCGTCATCGGCGGCAAAATCTCGGGAAAGCGCATCGCGAGGCTGGTTTTCCCCGTGCCTGGTGGCCCGATCATCAGCAGACTATGCCCGCCCGCGGCAGCGACTTCGAGTGCGCGCCGCGCCTGGTGTTGTCCGCGAATGTCGGACATGTCGAGCGTATTGGTTACGGTTGCGGTAAGCGCGTTCGGCGCTGGTGCGCGCAGCGCTTCGCGCCCTTCCAGATGCGCGCACACCGCGAGCAGATGATCGGCGCCGAGCACTGGCGTATCCACCAAAGTATTACCGAGTACAGCGGCCTCAAGCGCATTGGCATTTGGCGCGATCAGGCTGCGCCCGGCTTGGCTCGCTTGCATCGCCGCAGGCAAGGCGCCGGGCACGGGCCGAAGCGTGCCAGTGAGTGCAAGTTCGCCGATGAATTCATGCGCGGTGATCGCGTCGCGGCCAATCTGACCGGAAGCTGCGAGAATGCCGAGTGCGATGGCGAGATCGTAGCGTGCGCCTTCTTTGGGCAGATCCGCTGGTGCGAGATTGATAGTGATACGCCGTGCTGGAAATTCGAAGCCGGTGTTGATGAGCGCCGCTCTCACGCGTTCGCGACTTTCTCTGACCGCGATTTCGGGCAGGCCGACGATGGCGAGCGCAGGCAAGCCCGCGCTGAGATGAACTTCGACCGTGACCAGCGGGGCTTCGATCCCGGCCTGGGCACGGCTGCATATGATAGCTAATGACACGGCGCTCTTCCTTGAATCACCGCGGTGGTTATCGTGCAGCGCAGTTTTGCACTGCAACCTTGTTAGGGAAGATCTGAAAAACCCCGCGTCGTCATTGCGAAGGGGCTTTAGCTCTGTGGCGATAGACGGGCTGTAGATTGCTTCGGCTTCGTCTCGCAATGACGGAGGTTTTTCAGCGGTTCCTTAGACGGCGGCTTCAGCCGGCGTTGTTGCCTCCCGCTCGCTCGCGTTCCTCGCGCAGCGCGGTTTCAAGCTCATGTACTCGTGCTTCGAGCGCTTCAATTTTTTCGCGCGTGCGCGCGAGCACGCTTTTCTGTACATCGAGCTCTTCACGCGTGACGAGCTCGAGCTTTGAGAAAGCGCTACCGAGTGCGGCGCGAAAATTCTTTTCCACTTCGCTGCCAAGTTCGCGCGCCCCTTCAGGCACTAGCGTGGACAGTTTTTTACTCAGGTCTTCGATGATTTTGGCATCGATCATGATGACGTTCTCCTCGTGTTGCTTGCGTTCCGTCGCTGCTGAATCTGAAGAGCACCTTGGGTGTGTTGCGCTCACTTGATAGCGCCGCCGCGCGCGTAGAAACAAACGTTTTATAACAAACCGCTTAAGTTTGCAGCGCGAATGCTGTTACGATCTCGCGTTATCGGCCGGCTGCGCAGAGGGAAAAGCGGGCCACGGGCATTCTATCCTGAAGAGGGAAGCGAGATGAAGCTGATCAGCGCGATTATCAAACCGTTCAAACTCGATGAAGTCCGCGAGGCATTGTCGGAGATCGGCGTGCAGGGCATCACCGTCACCGAGGTCAAAGGCTTTGGTCGGCAGAAAGGTCATACTGAGCTGTATCGTGGTGCCGAATATGTGGTCGATTTTCTGCCTAAAGTGAAGATCGACGTAGCCGTGGATGACGGTCTCACCGAACAGGTGATCGAGGCCATCACGCGCTCCGCGCGCACCGGCAAGATCGGCGATGGCAAGATTTTCATCTTCGATCTGGAGCAGGCGATCCGTATTCGCACCGGTGAGACGGGGCCTGATGCTCTTTGATGGCGCGCTTAATGCGGAGCAGTATTTCAGACAGAAGCGGATCAGCAAAACAGCGCGGGCGCGGAGCGCGCCCGCTGAACTGTGAACATCAGAGCGAAGCGTGGGCGCCGTCGCAGAACGGGCGATCCGCGCTGTGTTTGCAGCCGCACAGCACCACAGTGGATGGCTTTTCCAGCGTGAATGCCTGGGGCGTAAACGTCGTCCCTTTGTGTGAACCGTCGCAGAACGGCTGAGTAGCAGAACGGCCGCAGGAACACCAGTAATAAGTGCCCGGCGCGAGGTTCAGAATGTGCGGACTTTTCTGCGGTACTACGGGCTGATCAGACATCCTTCCTCCCAAGTCTCGTTTAGAGTGTGACGATTGTATCAGAGTCAATCTGAAGCGCCTGCGTGCGGAGTCTGATACCTAAGGCTGCATTAGCGCCTGGCCGATAAGGCTGCGGTACTTCCCCACAGTATCGAGACGGGCTCAAACCGATGAACAAGCGTTCCACTATCGCGATAATCGCCGCTGCCTTCCTGCTGACTTTGCCAGCGCTCACCAGCGCCGCGGTCTACAAATGGACTGATGCCGAAGGCAATACCCATTTCAGCGATCAACCGAGTGATGTGCCAGCCGGCGCAGCACGCATAGAGCTTCCTGCTGCGGGTTCGACATCCCCAGAGCCAGCGCAAAGCCAAGCCCCGTCCCCAGATGAGGCATCACAGGAACAACCCGCGCTTCAGCCTGATGCCAAAGCGCAGCGTGAAATACGCGAAAAGAATTGTGCTATCGCACGCAAAACGTTTGAACACAACGAACGTCTCTCACGTATGTATCGCGTGGAAAAAGATGGCGCACGCGTCTATCTGAACGACGAAGAGCGCGCGGAAGTAGTGCGTCGTTCCAAAGAGGATGTGTCAAAGTGGTGTGATTGAGGGGTACCCCCTCTCCAACCGGCTTCGCCCCCTTGCTACGCTCTCTCCACAAGCGGGGGGAGCTAAGAGAAAGAGGAAAGGCTACTCAGCGCCCCTCTCCCACAAGTGAGGCCTCTGCGAAACTGAGTTCAACACAAACCCTGAGGGTCATTGTCGGGGTGTCGCCTGAGGAGACCGTACGCCGCCGCCAGGGAAGGCGGCGTTTGAGCGGCCAGGATGGCGAAGAGCGTGTCTCATCAGGCGACACCCCGACAGCAACCCCTATCTACGGATCTGTCAACACACAGCCGTTTCGCAGAGGCCTCACTTGTGGGAGAGGGGTAGGAGAGAGGGAATATTACTTAATCAATTCCTGCCGAAAGAACTCAGGCTGCGCAATCGCCGCCTGGTGAACCGCCAGATTGTAATAACGCGTGGGAAAAGAACGATCGATGATTTCCTGCTCGCGGATGTTGATCAGTGGATTGCTCTTGCCCGCCATCGTCGCGCTCCACCAGCCGGACGGATAAACACACTGCGGGAAATTCAGTGTTAGCACGTTGCCAAATCCGGCCGCACGCATCTCCGTGCGCATGAGTCGGATGAGATCGGCATGCAGCAGCGGCGATTCACTCTGCTGCACCAAC
>JAITWN010000023.1 GCA_031285245.1 Chromatiales bacterium
CCCGCCCCCACCTCCGGACAGATCGGCATCAATTCAAAACAGCGCGCGAGTTCGATACACAATGCTTCCTGCCGCTTGTCGCGCCCGTCGTAACGCACGGGCTCGCCGAGCAGGCAGGCGCTGATACCGACCATGATAGGTTTATTCATGGTTGGCACTTTAAAGCGCGGCCCCGCGCAGATCAAAGCCCCCCAAGTGCGTGAACCGCGGTGCCCGGTGGGATTTTTCGGGACCGTTGGCGCACAGCCGCTCCGCCCATCATCTATGTTGGTTTCGAAAAAAGGTTCCGGTCCTGCCCAGTCGCAGCCCCTGGGTGTAATACCCGAGACGTCTCGCCACCACCCCAATCCACAGCGGTACTGCTATGATCCCTTCCCATGCCTCTGCAAGATTTTCACCCCGCGGTCAGGCGCTGGTTCGAGCGCGCGCTTGGCCAGCCGACGCAGGCACAGCAGCTCGCCTGGCCGGCGGCGCGACAAGGTCGGCACACGCTCATCGCCGCGCCTACGGGCTCCGGTAAAACCCTCGCCGCCTTTCTCGCTGCCATCGATGGATTGCTGCGCGAGGGTCTTGAGCAAGGCCACCTCGAAGACGAGACGCGCATACTTTATATATCCCCGCTCAAGGCCTTATCGAACGACGTTCAGAAAAATCTGGAACTGCCATTGGCGGGCATCCGCGACGCGCTGCTCGAATCCGGCCTGCATGATGTGCCGATTCGCTCCTGGGTGCGCACCGGTGATACGCCTGCTGGTGAGCGCGAACGCATGCGCCGCCAGCCACCGCATATTCTGGTGACCACCCCGGAATCGCTCTATATCCTCCTCACCAGCGCATCCGGTCGCACCATGCTCTCAACCGTGCGCACGGTGATCGTCGATGAAATCCACGCCCTCGCCGGTAACAAACGCGGCGCCCATCTCGCGCTGTCCCTGGAACGGCTGAGCGCGCTCTGTGGCCGCGAGCCGGTACGCATCGGTCTGTCGGCAACGCAGAAGCCGATCGCGGATATGGCACGCTTCCTCACCGGCGGCAGCCCGAATACCGATTGCGTCATCGTCGACACCGGGCACACGCGCCAGCGTGATCTCGCCATCGAAGTCCCCGATTCGCCGCTCGAAGCGGTGATGGCAGCAGAAGTCTGGGCCGAAATCTACGACCGTCTCGCTGCGCTGGTTGCCAGCCACCGCACCACGCTCATCTTCGTCAACACCCGTCGCCTCGCCGAACGCGCCGCGCGCCATCTCGCCGAGCGCCTCGAAGGAGAGAAAGGCGCAGAGCGCGTCGCCGCTCACCATGGCAGCATGGCGCGCGAACAACGTCTCGACGCCGAACAGCGCCTCAAACAAGGCAAGCTGAGTGTGCTCGTCGCCACCGCTTCACTCGAACTCGGTATCGATATCGGTGATGTCGATCTCGTCTGTCAGCTCGGCTCACCACGCGCGATCTCGGTTTTCCTGCAACGCGTCGGTCGTTCAGGGCACGCTGTCGGCGGCTTACCCAAAGGGCGCTTGTTTCCGCTGTCGCGCGATGAGCTGGTCGAGTGCGTCGCGTTGCTCGAGGCGGTGCAACGCGGCGAACTCGATCGCATCCGCATGCCACGCGCGCCGCTCGACGTGCTCGCGCAGCACATCGTCGGGGAAGTCGCGAGCCGCGAATGGGAAGAAGATGCTCTGTATGAACGCATGCGTCGCGCCCTGCCCTTTGCCGATCTCACGCACGCGCAATTCACCGAAGTGCTGCGCATGCTCGCCGATGGCTATAGCACGCGGCGCGCACGGCGCGGCGCGTATCTTCATCGCGACGTCGTCAACGGACGGCTGCGCGCACGGCGCGGTGCGCGCCTGACCGCGCTCACCAATGCTGGTGCGATTCCTGATCAATTCGATTACGACGTCATCCTGCAACCGCAGGGCTATTTCGTCGGCACGCTGAATGAAGATTTCGCCTTTGAAAGCTTGCCGGGAGACGTTTTCCAGCTCGGCAATACTTCGTATCGCATGCTCAAAATCGAGCAAGGCAAGGTGCTGGTCGAAGACGCCAAAGGCCAGCCACCGAACATTCCCTTCTGGCTCGGCGAAGCGCCGGGACGGAGCGATGAACTGTCGCAAGCGGTATCACGCTTGCGCGAAAGCGCCGAAGCACGACTCACCGCAGGCGATGATGCTCACGCACTCACGCACTGGTTGAGTGCAGAGCTCGCGCTCACGCGCCCCGCTGCAGAACAGCTCGCGGTATATTTCGCGACTGCCTATGCTGCGCTCGGTGCATTACCGAGCGCGCACAAAGTCGTGGTTGAACGCTTCTTCGATGAAGTCGGCGACATGCATCTCGTCATCCACGCGCCCTTCGGTGCGCGCATCAATCGCGCCTGGGGACTCGCGCTGCGCAAGCGCTTCTGCCGAAAATTCAATTTCGAACTGCAAGCCGCAGCGACCGAGAACAACATCGTGCTGTCACTCGGGCCCACGCACAGCTTCGCACTCGATGAAGTCGCGCATTATCTGCGCTCAGCCAGCGCGCGCCATCTGCTCATTCAAGCGCTGCTCGATGCGCCGATGTTCGCCACGCGCTGGCGCTGGGTCACCAACATCGCGCTCGCCGTGCCGCGTAATCGCAATGGTCGGCGCGTGCCGGCGCAGTTCCAGCGCGCGGATGCCGAAGATCTGGTCGCAGTGGTTTTCCCCGATCAGCTCGCCTGCTTTGAAAACATCCAAGGCGAGCGCGAAGTGCCTGATCATCCGCTGGTGAATCAGACGCTGACCGACTGCCTGCACGAAGTCATGGACATCGACGGCTTCGAAGCGGTACTGCGCGGCATCGAATCAGGCAAGATCAGCGTACTCGCGCGCGATCTCACCGTACCCTCGCCTTTCGCCTGCGAAATTCTCGCTGCCAAACCTTATGCCTTTCTCGATGATGCACCGGCTGAGGAACGCCGCACGCTCGCCGTGCAACAGCGCCGCACGCTTGACCCGCAGACTGCCGCGGATCTTGGCCGACTCGATCCTGAAGCCATCGCACGCGTGCGCGCTGAAGCCTGGCCGCAAGCCAGCAGCGCCGATGAATTGCACGACGCGTTGGTATTGATGGGGCTACTCACTGCAGCAGACATGCAGCGCCGAGCGCATTGGGAAACGTTGTTCGAAATGCTCGTGCACGAAGGCCGCGCCACGCGCGTCAGCGCCACGCAAAGTGCGCAGTTACTCGCCGCCGCTGAACGCATGCCGGAAGTTCGCGCGCTCTATCCCGGCGCCACCGAAACACCGGTCACGCATCTGCCCGCCCATGAAACAGCACAGGACACCAGCAGTGATGCCGCATTGGTCTCGCTGCTGCGCAGTCGCCTCGAAGGTGAAGGTCCAACCACCGCTGCGCTACTCGCCACGCAATTCGCGCTCGATGAAAACCAGATACGAGCAGCGCTGACACAGCTCGAAGGCGAAGGCTTCGCAGCGCCCGCCGCCGCATGGGAAGCGCATATCCTGCCCGCACGCGTGCGCGGCTACTATCCCGACGAACTAGATCGCTTGTGCAGCTCAGGACGCTTCGCCTGGCTGCGTTTGATCGCGCGCAAGCCCATCGAACCAAGCGATAGCGGCGCACGCAAAGCAGCGCCACTGCGAGCCACGCCGATCGCCTTCGTCCCACGGCGCAGCCTCGCGCCGTGGCGCTTTCTCAACCCGGTACCAGAGGAAAGCACGCACACACTGTCAGCAGATGCGCGCACACTCGCCAATGCTTTCGCGCAATATCCCGCAGCGTTTTTTGAAGAACTCAAAGATGCGAGCGGCTTGCTCCACACACGCCTTGAAACCGCGCTCGCCGAACTCGCCGCCTTTGGCTTCGTGAGCGCCGACAGCTACGCTGGCCTGCGCGCGCTGATCGCGCCACAACATAAACGCCCGAGCTATTCGAATTCACGTCGACGCCGGCAAGTCAGCGCGCCTCGCGTCGAAGAAGCCGGTCGCTGGGTATGGCTGCGCCCCCAGACACGCGGTGAAAACACGGAAAGCACAGCCACATCGCGCTCTACCCAAAGCGTCGCGATCGAACACATCGCACGCGCACTGCTGCGCCGCTATGGCGTGGTATTTCGCGCCCTGCTCGCACGCGAGAGCGGCGCACCGCCGTGGCGCGATCTCGTCCAATGCTACCGGCGCCTTGAAGCACGCGGCGAAATCCGTGGCGGACGCTTCGTCGATGGTTTCAGCGGTGAGCAATACGCCTTACCTGAAGCGGTGAGCGCGCTGCGCGACATTCGTCGCAAGCCTGATAGCGAGCACGGAGACTTCATCAGCCTGAGCGCCGCTGACCCGCTCAACCTCACCGGCATCATCACCCCTGGCGAACGCGTATCCGCGCAAACCGCTAATCGCGTGCTATACCGCGACGGCGTCCCCGTCGCACATCAAACCGGCAGCGACGTGCGTTATCTCGAAAACCCACCCGCGGAACGTGAATGGGAATGGCGCACCGCACTACTGCGCGCTGAGGATAAAGAGACGGGAGAACATCATCGCGAAGCGATCATCGCTCGCGTATCGTAAACAGCGCTGCAAAGGCGATCGGAACCACCCGTGCAGCGGCCGCCCTCGATTCCTTAAATTCCTGCTTGTTTGACCACGGTAAATCCCAAGGCGGGTAGCGAAGCCTTGTCGAATCCATCCGTAACGGAGATAACGATACCGCTCACCTTGCCAACATCTTGAGCGGAGGGCTAACCACCGTGTCCACCATTCGTGCATTTCATGAGTTTCACTCGATTTTCATTACTCGCTTTATTCATGAACGAGCAGCCATGTACGATCAGCGATACCATGATCGCCATGGCGGTGCGTGCTGAAGCGGCTGCTGTTCTCCCCCTCTTTTCGCCATCCCCGTTGTCGCTGCACTTCACGACATCCCTTTTGGAATAACGTCCCTTGAATTCTTTACGGACCAGAAACAACATCGATCTGGATCACTGGCAATGCAGCCGTGTCGACACCATCTGTCGCCGAGATCGTGACATGGCTCGTGACACCGCTATCCTGTGCATGCGGCAATCGGGAAATCGCATCTGTGTTTTTTTAAAAGCTGGCCCAGGCAGGCCATTGACGCTATAAGTCAGCGCATCTCCGTCAGCATCGCTAGCGGAAGTCAGAAGGGAAAAGCTCTCGCTTGTGACAACGGAATAACTAGTCACCACCCTTGCTATCAGGTGGTTGGCATCGATGAAATTCGTCAACCAATTCAATCCCGACACCATCCACAATGAATTTCATGAGCTGCGCTCACTATCCATTTTTGTGATTACTGTGCAAGCGAACAGCCATGGCAAGCTGTACTGTATAGATACGATAGATACGCGAACTGAAGCGGGCGCTATTCCCCTCTCTTCTTCGCTCTCCCCGTGGGTGCTGCGCCCCACGGATCATCTGGCCAGGGATGTTTTGGATAACGTCCTTTGAGTTCTTTTTTTACTTCTGCGTAGGTGCGCTCCCAGAATCCGCGCAAATCTTGCGTGACCTGGATCGGGCGCTGCGCTGGCGATAGCAAGTGCAGCGTTACTGGTACACGGCCGGCAGCTATGCGTGGCGTTTCAGCACGACCGAACATTTCTTGAAGCTTGACACGCAGCACGGGTGATTCACCGGGCGTGTATTCGAGGCGATGACGCGAACCGCTGGGTACGGTGAGATGCGTGGGCGCTATTTGTTCGAGGCGTTGAGCGGTTTGCCAATCGAGACGTGAGGCGAGGATTTCAGCGAGATCGAGTCGCGCGAGATGATCGCGGCGAGTGACGCCATCGAGAAAGGGTGCGAGCCAATCTTCAAGCGTTGCGAGCAGCGCGGCATCACTGACATCCGGCCACTCTTCTTCGGGTAACCATGCGCGCAGCGAGAGCACGCGCGCCTGCCATTCGCGCGCGGTACGCGTCCATGGTAATGCATCGAGCCCAAGTCTACGAATGCCGGCGATCATGGCGGCGCGCAGTTGTTCTGTATCGACCTTGCTTAGTGGCTGAGCGCCCAGCACAAGCGCACCAAGCCGCACTTCGCGGCGCGCGATCACGGCTTGTTGCTGTGCGTCGTAGCGCACGGCGTCTTCTTCATGAATCGGAACATCGGGATGCGCGCGCAATTCATCGATATCTACCGGTGCAGCGAGATGAATCATGCCTTCGGTTTCGCCAGCATCGAGACTCGCGGTGACGATGCAGCGATCACGCAGCCGCATGCCTTTCTCGTGGAAACGCGCGCCGCGTCCGGATGCCAGCAGATAGCGATGATCACCCGGCGCGCGCTGCAAAGCGATGCGATCAGGGTAAGCGAATGCGAGCAGCAGACCAGTGTGCGCAAGATCATCGCTGCGCGCATTTGCTATCTGCGCTTTACCCGTCGCGCTCGCATCGACGCGCGCGAAAGACAGCAATCCACGATATTGCCGCGCAACCAGCGCGACACGCTGACAGGCCGCATGATCTGCGCCATAAGCCTGCGCAGCACGGCGCCCATTGCTGCCAGCACTCGCACGCAGCGCTTCGATGCGCTGCGTGAAATCAACCGAGCGCCGTGCTGCGCCGGTGAATATGTCGTGCTCAGAGAGCAGCGCCGCAATATCACTGGCAAGATCGCCGAGACTTAATCGCTGCGCCACGAACATCATGTGCGCAAGACGCGGATGCAGCGGCAGCTTCACCATCGCGCGACCGATTTCGGTGATGCGCCCAGCCGCATCGAGTGCACCGAGACGGCTCAGCAACTCGCGCGCCTGCGCAAAAGCAGCAGCGGGCGGCGGGTCGAGCCATGACAGCGCGGCGACTTCATTCACGCCCCAAGCCGCGAGCTCTAGCGCAAGCGGCGCAAGATCAGCTGTGGCGATTTCCGGCGCACCATGTGCAGACATACGGCGCTGCGTCGCATCGCTCCACAGACGCAAGCATACGCCAGGCGCGGTGCGACCGGCACGACCCGCACGCTGATCCGCTGATGCGCGCGAAATGCGCTGAGTAGTCAGACGCGATAGTCCTGACACCGGATCAAAATGCGGCACGCGCACATAGCCAGCATCGACGACGATACGAACGCCTTCGATGGTAAGGCTGGTCTCGGCAATCGGCGTCGCCAGTACGACGCGTCTTTTTCCTGCTGAGCGCAGTGCGCGATCTTGCGCATCCCAAGGCAGATCACCGTGCAAAGGCAGAATTTCAATTTCATCTTCGCACTCTTCGTGCAGCAACTCCTGCGTACGGCGAATCTCCCAAGCGCCAGGCAGAAAAGCGAGCACATCACCCTCTTCCTGCGCGAGTGCACGACGGATGGCAGCGCTCGCCGCTTGTGGCAACGGGCCTTCGACATCACGCGCGAGATAACGCACATCAACGGGAAAACTGCGACCCGCGCTGGTGATGATGGGCGCATCGCCGAGCAAGGCTGCGACCGCTTCACCATCGAGCGTTGCCGACATGACGAGAATCCTCAGATCTTCACGCAATCCGCGCTGCGCATCGAGACACAGCGCAAGCGCGAGATCGGCATGCAAGTGACGTTCGTGGAATTCATCGAAGATCACCAGACCGATACCACGCAATTCAGGATCAAACTGCAACTGGCGCGTGAGAATACCTTCGGTAACCACTTTGATACGCGTGCGCGCGGAGCTGCGGCCTTCGAAGCGGATCTGATAGCCGATGGTTTCACCAACCTCTTCACCGCGCAGACGCGCCATGCGCCCAGCAGCTGCGCGCGCAGCAAGACGGCGTGGTTCCAGCATGAGAATGGAACGACCAGCAAGCCAAGGTTCATCGAGCAGTGCGAGCGGTACGCCGGTCGTTTTGCCCGCGCCCGGCGGA
>JAITWN010000203.1 GCA_031285245.1 Chromatiales bacterium
CGGCACGCATAGCGAGCGGCTGGTGACGATCGGTGAAATCGCGGCGAGCTACGGTATTTCTCGCAATCATCTGGTCAAGGTAGTGCATCATCTCGGTGGTGCAGGTTTTGTCTATACCACGCGCGGCAAAGGTGGTGGGGTGAGACTGATGGCGCGGCCCGAGGAGATCAATCTGGGGCAGGTCATTCGCACGACCGAAGGCGGATTCGATCTGGTTGAGTGCATGAATAGCAGCACCAATACTTGTCCCATTACTCAAATGTGTTTGCTGCAGGGCGTGGTGTGCGAAGCGCTGAGTGCATTTACGGCCGTGTGGGATAGCTACACGCTGGCGGATATACTGCAAAATCGCGCGCAGCTTGCGCAGGTCCTGGTGCCGCTAGCGCGCGTCCGGCGGGTTATACGGGTTGAATGAATGAGCGGATATGGCTCGCCGCGTTGCGGTTTCGCCATCATCGAGAGCATGGATCCATGAATCCTGGTGCAAGAATTTTTCTGGTGACGGGCGCGCTTGCCATGGGGTTTGCAGTGTTGGCAGGCGCTTTTGGCGCGCATGCCTTGGCGTCGCGCTTGGAGCCTGCGCTTCTTGCCGTCTGGCGCACCGCTGCGGAATATCAGTTCTATCATGCGATCGGACTATTGATCGTCGGTCTGCTGCGCGAACGCTTTCCTACTGTGCGGGCGTTTGCCTGGGCGGGTTGGCTCATGTTGCTAGGTATCGTGCTGTTCTCCGGCAGCCTGTACGGGTTGAGCGCTGGGGGCTTGTCGCTTGGCATCGTGACGCCATTGGGAGGACTTTCTTTCCTGCTGTCGTGGATCTGTGTGGTGCTTGGCACTCTGCGTGCGGGGTGTGGTTGAACGAAGTGTCAGCGTCGCCCGCCTCGGGATTTCGCAATACTTCAAGGAAGAGACAAAATAGTGAGATTCGAGCGCGAGGACGGCCGCGAAGAAGGGCGTAAAGAAGGACGCAAGGAAGGCGAAGCCGCGGTGCTCCTGCGCCAGATCGAGCTCAAATTTGGAGTCGAAGCTGTGCGAACATGTTTGGAGCGCATCGAAGCGGCTGATGCCGAGACGCTGCTGATCTGGTCCGAGCGTATTCTCACTGCATCGAGTGTGGATGAGATTTTCCGGGCGTAATGTCGATCGGGCGTAATGCTGAGCTGGCTGAGTCAGTCCGGCGATCGTTCGATCTATGCCTTTCGAAAGCTAAGCAATTCCTGCCGTACACGGCGGAAAACGCTGTCTCAATCCCTGGGGCTGGGTTGCCAAAACAGTCGCATCGCTTTTCAGACTCTCCTCTAGATCAGAGCTTCCTCAACTTCCCGTGCGTATGGTGCGCATGGGCGGCGTGGCATCGTTGCGTGTCAGGCGCGCGTCTTTCGGGATTAGCGGTTGCATCCGCGCGCGCAGGCCGCCTGGTGGCAATCCCATGCGATGCTCGTAGACGGCGCTGAAGTACATGATGTTCTGCACGTAGTTGCGGGTCTCGCGGAAGGGGATGGTTTCCGCCCAGATATCAGCATCCATTGCTTGATCAACCGGCAGCCAGCGCTCCACACGCTGTGGCCCGGCGTTGTATCCCGCCAGTGCTGCGGCTTGATGGCCGAAGCGATCGATGAGTTGGCGCAGATAGGTCATGCCGAGGCGCAGATTGGTGCTTGCTTCGAGCAGTGCCCCGCGGCCAGCAGGTACCTTCACCAAGGTGGCAAGGCGCTGTGCGGTTGCGGGCATGAGCTGCATTAAACCCAGCGCGCCAGCGCCGGATTGTGCGTCGGTAGAAAACGCACTTTCCTGGCGCACGATGGCGAAGGCAAGCCCCGGGTCGATACCAATGTTTTTGGCTTCGACAAGAATCTGCTCGCGATAGGCGAGCGGGAAGCGTAGTTCGAGATCATCGCGCTCGCTAGTGCGGGCCATGGTCAGGATGGCGCGATCGTGCCAGTCCCAGCGCTGCGCGAGGAGTGCTGCGGATTTCAGTTGCTCTTCGCTCATGTCGCGTATTGCGTATTGCCATTCACGCCGGGCATCCACCATGCGGCCTATTGCATAGAGTTCTCCTGCGCGAGCGATGCCGGGATGAGCGATGGTTGCAGCCATGTCTGCGCTGCCTATATTGAGCGCAGCGTGGTGCAGTTCGTAGGGCAGTCCGATACGGTCAGCGGCAAGAAAGCTGTAATAGCCGCGCTCGAGCGCGAGTTCACTGTAGATCTTTGTGGCCTGCGCGGTTTGATCCAGGGCTTCTAGCGCGCGTGCGCGCCAATAGCGCCAGTCCGGTTTGTCACGCTCTTCATCGGTCATGCGCCCGATGGCACTCAGTACGCCTTGCCAATTTTGCGCTTTGAGCGGCACGCGAACGCGCCATTCACGCACCGCAGCGTCGGAGAGTTCATCGTCGAGCGCGCTGAGATGTTCCAGCGCTTGGGGATGGTTATTCAGCGCAAGTGAAATGGCGAGGCTGCGATCCAGTGCTGGACGTCCTTCGGCATTTGCCACCGTGGGTATTTGTATTGCTTGCCCCCAAAGCTTGACTGCGCTTTCGAGATCGCCGCGTGCGAGACGTTTCACGCTGTGCGTGACGATATCGCCATGCATGGCAAGCGTTGCTTCGGGCGCTTTGCCGGAATCAAGGTTGGCATCGAGCAATCGCGGCTGGGAATATACACGCAGCCATAATTCAGCCAGTTTTTTGGTGTCGTTATCCATGAGGCTGACGAGATGGCGCGAGAGCTGGATTTCATCGGCATTCATGGCGAGTCGAAAGCGCTGCCAGGCAAGTTCGCTGGTGATGCCGCCGCGCTTGCGCCAGGCGGTGAACAGCGAGTCGCAGATGGCGGGCTGTGAGTGCGCGACCAACCACAGTGATTGCAGTCCATTCAAAGCTTCTTCGACGCGTCCGGTCTGATAGAGCGCACGACGGCGATAGCACTCGAGTTCAGTATCCTTAACAGGCTCCGGTGCCTGTGCCAGCAGCGTGTTCCACTGATCGCGGCGCGCCAGCGATAGTAGCCAATCCTTGCGCAAACGTTCTGTCAGCGGACTGCCGGCATAGCTGTAAAAGAAATCTGCGATCTGTGCTGGCGTCACACTGTCGAGGCGACGCTGCATGTTTTGCAGACGCAGATAGGGATAAAGCGGGTAATCCTGCAGGCGCTGCGACAGTTTTTCGAAAGCCGCCATATCGCCGCGGCGCAGCGCTTGTTCCGCTGACAGGAAGTCGGCGCGTTGCTGTCGTATTTCCGGCGTGGTTTCCACTGCGGCATGTGCAAAAACCGGTAGGAAGGCCAGCAGTCCGAGACAGAGGAGTGTCAGAGTAGGCATGGCTCCTCTACATGAAAAAATCGTACCACTTCGACGAAAGTGCCGAAGGCAGTGTAAGTGAGAATGATCGGAGTGCTGTAATGCGTGAACAGAATATTGCAGATCAGAGTCAGACGGATTGGTTGTCAACCCGCCTGTGGCCG
>JAITWN010000050.1 GCA_031285245.1 Chromatiales bacterium
GTCGACGCGGCCGAGGAGCCACAGGTCGCCGTCGGCGTCCTTCTTGGCGCCGTCGCCGGCGAAGTACATGGAGTCGAAGCGCGACCAGTAGGTGTCCTTGAAGCGCTGGTCGTCGCCCCAGATCGTGCGCAGCATCGATGGCCAGGGTTTGCGGATGACGAGATAGCCGCCTTTGTCGGGCGCAGTTACCGGTTCGCCTTGATCATCGACGATGGCGGCGTCGATGCCGGGCAGGGGGCGCGTGCAGGAGCCGGGTTTGGTTGCGACCACGCCGGGCACGGGCGCAATCATGTTGGCGCCGGTTTCGGTTTGCCACCAGGTGTCGACGATCGGGCAATGTTCTTTGCCGATGATGCGGTGATACCACATCCAGGCCTCAGGATTGATCGGTTCGCCGACGGTGCCGAGTAGGCGCAAGCGCGAGAGATCGTAGCGCGCAGGAATCTCATCACCGAATTTCATCAGCGCGCGAATAGCAGTTGGCGCCGTGTAAAAGACCGTGACCTGCTGACGCTCGCAGATCTCCCAGAAGCGTCCCGCGTTTGGCACCGTGGGCGCGCCTTCGTAAATCATCACTGTGCCGCCGAGTGCGAGCGGGCCGTAGGCAACGTAACTGTGGCCAGTGATCCAGCCGACATCTGCGGTGCACCAATAGATGTCATCATCGCGATGATCGAATACCCAGCGCATGGTGGTGATGGCGCCAAGCAGATAACCCGCACTTGAATGCTGAATACCTTTGGGTTTGCCGGTTGAGCCCGAAGTGTAGAGGATGAAGAGCGGATGCTCGGCGCTTACCCATTCTGGTTCGCAGTGATTATCCATGGTAGCAATCGCATCATGCCACCAGATGTCACGTTCGCTTTGCATCGCTACCTCGTGCCCGGTGCGCTTGAGCACGATAACGAGTTCCGGCGGGATTGCGGCTTGTTTCACTGCTTGGTCGGCGGCAGCTTTGAGTTCAATGATCCTGCCAGCGCGATGGCCGCCATCGGCAGTGATCACCGCTTTGGCGCTGGCATCATCGATACGCTCTCTGAGTGCATTAGCGGAGAAGCCACCGAACACTACTGAGTGGATTGCGCCGATGCGCGCGCAAGCCTGCATCGCAATGACGGCTTCAGGCACCATCGGCATATAAATGATGATGCGATCACCGGCGCGCACGCCGCGCGCGCGTAGCGCATTAGCGAGGCGACAGGTTTCGCGGTGCAGCTCGGCGTAGGTGAGGCGCCGTACATCGCCAGGCTCGCCTTCAAAAATAATCGCGGTCTTGTCAGCGTGGCTCGCGAGATGACGATCGATGCAATTCCACGAGACGTTCAGCACGCCATCATCGAACCAGCGAAAGTGCGGCGCGCGGCTGTCATCGAGAATATGCGTGAAAGGCTCGCGCCAATCGATCTCACGGCGCGCCTGCGCGGCCCAGAAGCCGGCGTAATCGTGCTCGGCGGCGCGGTACATTTCACCGAGCTGCGCAGCGCTGATGCCGGCTCCGCGGCTGAACTGCGAAGGTGGTGGGAACAAACGATCCTCATGCAGAATCGAGTCAATGTCGCTCATCTCATGATCTCCCCCAGCAGTTTTTTATACTGAATTCGTGACTCTCAAGGGTACCCAAGATTGCTTAAACACGGAACCCCGAGACGGGTGACCGGCGGCACGCAAAATTCATAGGTTGGGCTGAGCAAAGTGAAGCCCAACGTTGGAGGTGAGGGGATAAGCGTTTTCTTGAGTTATCAGCGACCTTTCGAGGCAGGATCGGGACACTTTTTCAAAACCGTTGGCGCGTAGCGGCTCCGCCCATCATCTATCTGGGTTTTGAAAAAGTGTCCCGATCCTGCCTGGTCACAGAACTCCGAGACGCGCTGAAATGAAAAAGGCCAGACCTGTTGTAACAGGCCTGGCCTTTTTTTGTGGGGCTGAATTACGTCAACCCTTGTTTTGACGTTCGCGAATTTCGTCGAGCGTTTTGCAGTCGATGCAGAGTGTGGCGGTGGGGCGCGCTTCAAGACGACGAATGCCGATCTCAACGCCACAGGCTTCGCAAAAGCCGTATTCGCTGCTCTCGAGGTTGCGCAGCGATTCGTCGATCTTCTTGATGAGCTTGCGCTCGCGATCACGTGTGCGCAGTTCAAGGGCGAAGTCCGACTCCTGACTGGCGCGATCGTTGGGATCGGGGAAATTAGCCGCTTCATCGCGCATGTGATGCACGGTGCGCTCCATCTCTTCGATCAGCTGGTTTTTCCAGACGTTGAGAATGTGACGGAAATGCTCGATCTGGCGCGCGCCCATATACTCTTCGCCCTTTTTTTCCTGATAGGGGGCGAGGCCGAGATAGGAGAGCTGCCCGCTCGCGACGGCTGAGGATTCAGTCTGCGTGGCGGTGGGGGTGTTCTTGGCGCGCTCCGGAGATGATGCTTTTTTCACGGGCGGCTTTGCAGCCTGCGACTGCGCCGCAGATTTTTTGACGGCAGCAGCTTCCGGCTTCGCCGGTCCCTTCTTGCTGGTGTAACTTGCAGGCTTTTTCTTCACGACTGCCATTGGGCATCTCCCTGCCATGGGCAAAAATAAGCGCGTACTTATACCAGAAACATACGCTCCGCTCAATGTAGGTGCTGGCGTGGGCGACCCTGGAAAATTAGTGTAGACTGCGTTACATCAATTCAATAACAGATTGAAACACATATCATTTATGAGCTCTCTCAAGGCGCTGTTGTTTGATGTCGACGGCACGCTCGCCGATACCGAACGCGACGGACATCGCATCGCGTTCAATCGTGCATTTGCTGATGCGGGTCTTGATTGGCAGTGGTCAGAACAACTCTACGGCCGCTTGCTGGTCATTTCTGGCGGCAAAGAGCGTATGGAATATTATCTACGCAATTACGTAGCTCATGGCGAGCCGGACCCACAGCTGCTTGCGCTCATTCCCAAACTGCACACAACGAAGAATCGCTATTACTGGGACATGCTGGAGCGCGGCGAGATTGGTCTTCGTCCAGGCGTCGCGCGTTTGCTGCGCGCAGCGCGTAGCGCCGGCTTGCGTTTGGCGATCGCTACTACGACAACCGGTACGAATGTTTCAACGCTGCTACGCAGTACGCTCGGTGAAGAATCGCTCGGCTGGTTTGAGTTGATGGCGACGGCCGATGAAGTCAGCGACAAAAAGCCTTCGCCGGCAGTTTATGAATATTGTCTGGATCACCTCGGTCTCGCTGCGCATGAATGCCTGGCGTTTGAGGATTCCGAGAATGGCATGGCAGCAACGCGCGCTGCTGGCATTCCTGTGCTCATCACGGTGAATGACTATACCCGCGATGGTGATTATCGCGATGCCGAGCTCGTGGTCGAATCACTCGGCGAACCGCAAGCACCCACACGCGTACTGGGTGGACGCGCAGCCGCGCGCGTTGCAGCCAGCGTGACGGTGGATCTCGATCTGCTGCGGACGTTGCGGGCGAGCTGACTTGTAAAGGTCCGTGCTATGGGCGGTCGGGCACTGTTTTTCAAAACCGGAGCCGCTGCGCGCCAACGGTCCCGAAAAGAATCACCGGACACCGCTTATCACCTACTAGCCAGTACCGTTTAGACGCGATTTCAAGGGGACTGTCTATCGGATGTTTGGCGCTGTACGGCAATCCCCGCCGCGATCAGCGCGGCGCCATAAGCAGCCTGATCGGAACGTGGCGCGGTGAAAGGAATGCCGAGTATGCGCGCGCGGATACGCGTCCAGGCCGAGCTGCGCGCGCTGCCGCCGACAGTCATGAGACGTTTCGGCGCGGGCGCGCCGAGTTCCTCCAAACGTTGATAACCGAGCGCTTCGATACGCGCGATGCCTTCGAGCATAGCTTGGTAGAACACAATATCATCGCTTGGACGCGGTGTGAGATGCGGCATCAGCGTTGGGTTGTTGTGAGGAAAACGTTCGCCGGGCGCGGTGAGCGGGTAGTAATCGAGATTGGTCGGCGCGTCCGGATTCAGTTGCGCATCCATGTGTTCCATCTGTGCGATCGTGAAGTGATGTAGCAGCACGGCGCCACCGCTGTTGGATGCGCCTCCCGCCAACCAGAGTTCGCCGAGGCGATGGCTGTAGATGCCGAAGGCGGGCGCAAACACGGGAGTTTGCGACAGCAGTTTCACCACCAGTGTTGAGCCGAGGGAAGTGACTGCATCACCTGGTACGTTAGCACCGGTAGCGATGAAGGCGGCGACGCCATCGGTGGTGCCGGCGCAGATGCGTAGCTGTGGTGAATAGCCGAGCGCGAGCAGCTCGGGATGTTGCAGCGTTCCGATATTGCTGCCTGGTGGCACTACATGCGGGAGCAGACGCATGTCCGCGTCGCAAGCGGCGATCCACTCTGGCCACATCCGTCGCACAGGATCGTAGCCGAGCTTCAGGCAGTTATTTTCATCGCTGATGCCAAATTGCCCGCTCAACTTGCTCGCGAGCCAATCGGCTTGATGCAAGGCATAACGCGCTTGCTTGGTACTGGCTTGCAGATGCAGCAGTTTGGCGAGTGCGGAACTCGCGCCGTGCGCGGCGGACTCGGGCGCAGCAAATGCGGCGAGATGCGCGGCTTCGGCTTGACTGCGCGCGTCGTCGTACATCAACGCGGGCCCGAGTGGTTCGCCGCGCTCATCAGCGAGCAGCAGCGTGCCGGAGGTGCCGTCGATGGCGAGCGCGCGCACGGCTTCGGGGGCAATGTGCTTGACCATGCCAGCAAGCGCGGCGCGCAATGTCTGCCACCATAACGCGGGTGATTGTTCACTGCGCAGACCAGCACGCAATGGTGACGTCATCGCTACGCGCTCTTCAGCGAGCAGATTGCCTGATATATCGATAGCAGCGATGCGACAGCCGCTGGTGCCGATGTCGATGCCGAGGAAGATGTCGCGCCCGTCGTTCACAGGGCGTAGTACGGAGCTGGCGTCAGCTCAGTTTGACCGGCTCGGGAGCGGTCCAGGTGTCGCTGCGATGTTCGGCGACGACAGTGGTGTAGATGCCGCCACGCACGTTGAACTCGGCGGTGACGCGCATGTAATGCGGAGCGCAGGCGCTCACCAGATCATCGAGGATGCGATTGGTGACATCTTCATGAAAAGCGCCTTCATCGCGAAACGACCACACATAGAGCTTCAATGATTTCAGCTCGACGCAGCGCTGCGCCGGCACGTATTCGAGCAGCAGCGTGCCGAAGTCCGGCTGCCCTGTCTTCGGACACAGGCAAGTGAATTCCGGAATACGGATGCGGATGGTGTAATCCCGCTTGGGATGCGGGTTGTCGAAAGTGTCCAGTTGCTTGCTGGGCGCGCTCGGCATGATGTTGCGCTCTGAGGGGTTAAGGGCCCGGTAAGATAGCAGATTCCTTAAGGTTCTGCCCGGGTCCATTGGCGCCTACGCAACCTTGTCCTTGGCGACGTTTTTCCTGTATCTTGCCTGCCCATGCAACTCAAGAAGATCAGGCTCGCGGGATTCAAATCCTTCGTCGATCCCACGACCGTTGTGTTCCCGAGCCAATTGGTCGGTGTGGTCGGGCCGAATGGATGCGGCAAATCAAACGTCATTGATGCGGTGCGCTGGGTCATGGGCGAAAGCTCGGCCAAGCACCTGCGCGGTGATGCGCTCGCAGACGTTATTTTCAACGGCTCTTCTTCGCGTAAACCCGTTGGACAGGCGAGCATCGAACTGGTATTCGACAATACTGCCGGCCGCCTTGGCGGGCAGTATGCGCAATACGCCGAAATCTCGATCAAGCGTCAATTGACCCGCGATGGTCAATCCTCTTTCTATCTCAATGGCACGCGCTGCCGTCGGCGCGACATCACCGATATCTTCCTCGGCACCGGCCTTGGTCCGCGCAGCTATGCGATCATCGAGCAGGGTACGGTGTCGCGCCTGATCGAAGCGAAGCCCGAAGATCTGCGTAATTTTCTCGAAGAAGCCGCCGGCATTTCCAAATATAAGGAACGCCGCCGCGAGACCGAGAACCGCATTCGCGATACGCGCGAGAATTTGAATCGCCTCAACGATCTGCTCCAGGAACTCGAAAAACGACTGGCGACTTTGCAGCGCCAGGCCAAGGCCGCCGAGCGTTACCGTGAACTCAAACAGGAAGAGCGCTTGCTGCGCGCGCAGCTATTTGCGCTGCGCTGTCGCGGTATCGACAGCGACCTTGAGCAGCAAGAACGCACCATCGCCACGCAGGAAACTGCGGTCGAAAAAGAAGTCGCCGATCTGCGCGCAGTCGAGGCCGGCAGCGAGCGTCAGCGTGCGCTGCAAGTCGAAGCCAACGAAACCTTCAATCGCGTGCAGGCCGAGTTTTATGCAGTGGGTTCGCAGATCAGCCGCGTCGAGCAATCGATTCAGCATGCCCGCGAGCGCCAGGGGCAAAACCGGCGCGAACTCGCCGAGCTCGAACTCGGTCGCGATGAAGTTGGGCAGCACCTCGGGCAGGATCGCAAGCAAATTGCGGATCTCGCGCAATCCCTCGCGCAGGATGCGCCGCTGCATGAACGCAGTTTGGCGGCGGAGCAGGCGTCAACCTCAGCGCTCGCCGGCGCTGAGCAGGCGATGATGCAATGGCAATCCGCCTGGGATAGTTACAACAAAGAAGCGGCTGAACATACGCGCAAGACCGAAGTCGAGCGCACGCGCATCCAGCATCTTGAAAACGGCTTGCGTGGTCTTGCCGAGCGCCTCGGGCGACTCGAGGCCGAAGAGCGTGGCCTTGCGGCCGAAAGCGATGCGCAGACCGATATTGGCCTGGAGTATCAGGCTGAGGAAGTTGCCTCGGCGATCGCGGCATTGCGCGGCGAGCAGGATACGCTCGCGGCTGATATCGTGGCGCAGCGTCAGGCGCGTGAACGCGCGGCGCAGGCGCTTGATCAAGGTCGCCGCGCTCAGCAGGCGCTTGAGACGCGTCATGCTTCGCTGAATGCGCTTCAGCAGGCAGCACTCGGTAAGCAAGAAGGCGCTGCCGCGCGTTGGCTCGATGCGCAAGGGCTGACCAAACTGCGCCGACTCGCGGAAGATATTCGCGTTGAAAATGGTTGGGACCGCGCGGTGGAAACCGTGCTCGGCCTTGACCTCGAAGCCGTGTGCGCGCCGGCGCTCGAAGACATTGCGCGGCGCATCGGTGTGCTCACTGAAGGAACACTGTCCGCTTTTGATACCAGCGCTGCCGCTGCAATGTCGCGCTGGGAAGGGCGACTTGCTCCGCGTCTTGCCGATCGCGTGCAGGCGCCGTGGCCGCTCGATGCGTTGCTGCATGGCGTTTACGCCGTCGATACGGCCGATGAAGCGCTCGCGCTGCGTGAACGCTTGGCGTCTGATGAATCCGTGGTGACGCGCGATGGCCTCTGGATGAGCGCGGCGTGGCTGCGCGTGGTCAATGCGCGCGATGAAAAATCCGGCGTGTTGCGCCGTGAACAGGAATTGCGTGAAGCGGTGGCTGCGCTCGAAGAAGCGCGCGGCGTTACCGCCGAACTCGAAGAAGCCTTGCAGGGTGCGATCGCGCGTCTTTCTGAGCTCGAACGCGCGCGTGAGGATTCGCGGCGTCGTCTCGATGAAGCCGGACAGCGCAGCGCGGAGCTGCGCGCGCAGATCAGCCGTCGTGATGCGAGCCTTGAGCAGATCCGTCGGCGCCGTGGGCGTCTGGCGTCAGAGATCGCGGACCTGCGCACGCAATCAGGGCGTGATGATGAAACGCTCGGCGATGCGCGAGCGCTGTTTGATGAGCTGAGCGCAAGGCGCGAAGAGCATGAAGAGCGTTCGAGCGAATTGCAGGCGCGGCGCGATGAGCTGCGCAGTGTGCTGGAGCAGTGCCGCGATCAAGCGGCTGCTGATCGCCACGTCGCGCGCGACCTCACCGTGCGTATGGAAACTGCACGCTCGCGCATCAATGTGCTCACCTCCGGGCTCGAACGTGCAGAGCGCCGTTTGGCGCAGATCGATCATCAGCACCGTGAATTGTCCGCTGCGCTTGCCAGTAGTGAGGCGCCGCTCGCGGAAATGAAACTCGACCTCGAAGCGCTGCTGGAGCGGCGCTTGATGGTGGAGGGGAGCTTGTCCGAAGAGCGTCGTCAGCTCGAGGGCTGCGAGCATGCGCTGCGCGAATTTGAAACGCGTCGCGCCGAAATCGACCGTCGTCTCACCGCCCAGCGCGAAGCGCTCGAACGCGTGCGTCTATCGCGTCAGGAGCTGCGCGTGCGGCGTCAGAGTCTGCTGGAGCAGCTTGGCGAAACTGGGCTTGAATTCGAGACCTTGTTGCAGGAGATGCCAGCGGAAGCCTCCGAGAGTGATTGGCAGAAAAATCTTTCGGAAGTGGAGCAGAAAATTTCGCGCATGGGCGCGATCAACCTCGCCGCGATCGATGAATTCGCCGAGCAGTCCGAGCGCAAGACCTATCTCGACGCCCAGCTCGCCGACCTCAACGAGGCGCTGGAGACGCTTGAAGCCGCGATCCGCAAGATCGACGGTGAGACGCGCATGCGCTTCAAGGAAACCTTCGATCTCGTCAATGAGCGCTTGGAACACCTTTATCCACGACTCTTCGGCGGTGGCTTTGCGCGTCTGGAAATGACGAGTGAAGATCTGCTCGAAGCCGGCGTGACCATCATGGCGCGTCCGCCCGGCAAGCGAAACGTCAACATTCATCAGCTTTCCGGCGGTGAAAAAGCACTTACCGCGGTCGCGATGGTGTTCGCGATGTTTGAACTCAATCCGGCGCCGTTCTGCATGCTCGATGAGGTCGATGCACCGCTTGACGATGCCAACTGCGCACGTTTTGCGAACATGGTGCGCGAGATGTCCGATCGCGTGCAGTTCATCTTCATCACCCACAACAAGATCACTATGGAGCTTGCCAATCAGCTCGTCGGCGTTACCATGCACGAACCGGGTGTGTCACGCCTGGTCGCGGTGGATGTGGATGAGGCGGTGGAGATGGTGGGCTGATGCGTCTTGGTCAGTGCCGCTGATCACATCTCACTTGAGGGTTAGTGATCAGGCTGGAGCGGGACACTTTTTTGAAACGCGGAGCCGCTGCGCGCCAACGGTTTCAAAAAAGTGTCCCGCTCCAGCCTCCCAAGGTCCATGGGTAATTTGGGGATCGCGACGTATCACAGTGTTCAAGAGCTGTGTCCGCCAGATTATAGGTTGGGCTGAGCAACGCGAAGCCCAACCTAATAATCGCAATACTTAAAGCGGAGCCTGGGGATACTTGTCGGGGTGCGTTGGCGCGTCGAGCCTAGTCTTGCTCAGTGCCTCCCACAAGCCAAGCGCCTCCGCACCCCGACAAGTATCCCCAGGCTTCGCTGACCACCATGCCTCTGAGGCTCGGCGGTTTTCCAACACCACAATCAGCCGTTCGCACGTTTGAACCGCATCGCTTAGTCGGCTAATTTAAGCGCTTATGACACCGCCCAATAAAGCTGCCGCCCGCGCTGCCAAGCTGCGTGATCTCATCAATCACCACAGCTATCTCTATTACGTCCTCGATCGACCCGAAATTCCGGATGTCGAGTTCGATCGGCTGTTGCGTGAATTACAAACGATCGAAGCTGATCATCCCGCGCTGATCACGCCCGATTCGCCCACGCAGCGGGTGGGCGCTGCGGCGGTGGCTGCGTTTGGCAAAGTGCATCGCGACATTCCCATGCTGTCGCTCGCCAATGCTTATGACGAAGCGGAGTTGCATGCTTTTGATCGACGTGTGCGCGAAGGGCTTGGTATCGAGCAAGTCGAATACAACGCTGAGCCCAAGCTCGATGGTCTTGCCATCAGTCTGATCTATCGCGACGGTGTATTCGTGCAGGGAGCGACGCGCGGTGATGGTGTGGTTGGTGAAGACATCACGCGCAATCTGCGCACGGTGCATCAAGTGCCACTGCGTTTGCGTGGGAGCTATCCGGCGCTGCTCGAAGTGCGCGGAGAAGTGTATATGCCGACCGCGAGCTTCGAAGCGCTCAATGCCGAGGCATTGGCGCGTGGTGAGAAGTTGATGGCCAATCCGCGCAATGCTGCCGCGGGCAGTGTGCGTCAGCTCGATCCACGCATCACCGCTGTTCGGCGCTTGGAACTATTTTGCTACGGCCTTGGCAGCCTAGAAGGCATGGAGCATCCAGCCTATCAGCATGAAGTGCTGGAGCGTCTGCGCGGCTGGGGATTTCCAGTAAATGGCGAGCAGCGTCTGGTTGTGGGCGCGGCCGGTTGCCAGGCCTATTACGAAGATATTCAGTCACGGCGCGTACGCCTGGACTATGAAATCGATGGCGTGGTGTTCAAGGTCGATGCGGTTGCCGGCCAACGTGAGCTTGGTTTCGTCGCGCGCGCGCCGCGTTGGGCGGTCGCTTATAAATTTCCGCCCAAGGAAGAATTGACGGTGCTGAAGGCAATCGAATTTCAGGTTGGTCGCACGGGCGCGCTGACACCGGTGGCACGCCTTGAGCCGGTGCGTCTCGCTGGTGTTACGGTTTCTAACGCTACGCTGCATAACGTTGCGCAAATTGAACGACTTGATCTGCGCGTGGGGGATACCGTCATCGTGCGCCGCGCTGGTGATGTCATTCCGCAAGTCATGGGCGTGATCGAATCGCGACGTCCCAAGGAGGTACCGCCTTTTGATATGCCAACGCTCTGTCCTGAATGTGGCTCGCAGGTGATTCGCCCCGAGGGCGAGGTCATCGCGCATTGCAGCGGCGGCCTATATTGCCCGGCGCAGCGCAAGCAGGCGATCCGGCATTTTGCTTCGCGTCGCGCTATGGATATCGACGGTCTCGGTGAGAAACTCATCGATCAGCTCATCAATCGCAACTTAGTGAGTAGCCCGGCGGATCTTTATACGCTTGATGAGGCAACGTTCGCTGGGCTCGAGCGCATGGCGGAGCGTTCGGCTGCGAAGCTTCATGCCGCGATTGCAAAGAGTCGGGAGACGACGCTGGCGCGGTTTCTCTATGCGCTCGGCATTCCCGAAGTCGGCGAAGCGACCGCGCAGCAGCTTGCTGCCTCTTTCGGCGATCTTGCTCCGCTCATCGAGGCTGATGAGGAGCGTTTGCAGCAAGTGCCGGATATCGGGCCGATCGTGGCGGACAATATCGCAGGTTTCATGCGTGAACCACACAATCGCAAAGTGATCGATGAGTTGCGTGAGCGTGGCGTGCATTGGCCGGCAGTGGAGGTAGTGGTGGTGAACGAGGGCGCGCTCGCCGGTAAAACTTTCGTGCTCACCGGAACGCTCGAAACCCTGACGCGCGATGCCGCGCGTGAGCGCTTGCAAGCGCAAGGCGCCAAAGTCGCAGGCAGCGTATCGCGCAAAACCGATTATGTCGTCGCTGGCGCTGATGCAGGTAGCAAGCTTGATAAAGCGCAGGAGCTTGGCGTTGCGGTGCTCGACGAAAAGGCGTTGCTTGATTTGTTGGGAGCTTGATTCCTGAATCACTAAACCCCTGAGGTGTGGTGATCAGCGGTGCCCGCTACTCTTTTCAGGACGCGGAGCCGCTGCGCGCCAACGGTCCTGAAAAGAGTAGCGAGCACCGCTTCGGGATTTCGCGCTGCATCAAAGGGAAAAAAAGCTTTTCTGAAGTATCAACGGACCCTTCGAGGCAGGATCGGGACACTTTTTCGAAACTGTTTGCGCGCAAGCGGCTACGCGGTTGGAAAAAGTGTCCCGATACTGCCAAAGCGCT